>NZ_JBEXXX010000019.1:0-145482 GCF_040630635.1 Streptomyces sp. NPDC005761
CGCCCGCGAGGTCTACCGCGCTCTGACCGTCACACCAACAGAACAAGTCACCCAAAACGACCTTGCTCCTGCAGCTTGACGTCTATAGGAGCATCCTGGGAGGGGTGAGCGCGCGCAGTGCGAAGGCCCGGACGGATCACCGTCCGGGCCTGTGTCGTCCGGGGTCAGCGGCCGACCGCTCGGGCCAGTTCGGCCTTGGTCATGGACGAACGCCCCTTGACGTTCTTGTTCTTCGCCTCTTCGTAGAGCTGGTCGCGGGTGGGGCCCGCGGCGCCGCTGTGCGAGCGCAGCCCGCCACGCCGCGAGGACGAGATGTCCTGGAGCGACGTACGGCTCGCGGTCCGCGACTCACCGGCGCGGGCGCGCTCCTTGTTGACCGTCCGGGCGGCGATCTCCTCGGCACGGTCCTCGCCGACGCCGCGCTCCTGGGCGCTCTCCTTGATGTGCTCGTACTGGCGTTCCCGCTTCGGATTCGATCCGCGTGGCATGATGCGTTCTCCTCTCGGAGGCTGCGGCCCGGGACCCCTCCAGTGTGACAAATGAGGCCGGGCCGGAGCCATCCGCTCAGTAGCGCAGTGCCGCGGCGATCCGGCCGTGCTCCTTGAGTGAATCGTCCGCGACGAAGACGACCTCGGCGCCGCTGTCCAGGGCCGCTTCGACCAACTCGTCGACGATGTCCTCACGGACGTTCCCGTCGGCCAGGTCCGCCGCGCCGCCGCTCACCGGTACCAGGTGCTCCTGGTCGACCCGGGCCGTCTGCTGATGGTGCTCCTCCACCGCCACCAGGCCGGCGCGTCCCTCCCGCACGGCGGCCCACACCTCGTCGAGGCCGCCGGCGAACGCACGCCGTCCGCGGGCCTCGTCCAGCTTGCCGTCGATCTCCGCGGCGAACCGCTTCTGCCGGGCGTCCAGCGCGGGCCGCAGTTCCGTCAGCAGATCGCTGGGCGAGGTGTCGGCGGGGGCGCCCTTGGTGACCCGGCCGACCGCGTCCTTGGCGACCTCGCCCACCTCGTCGAGCAGCGCGAGCGCGGGGGCGAGACCCACCAGGTAGAGCGGGCGCGGATCGGTGGCCAGCACCGCGCGCAGCCTCTCGTCCACCGTGCGCATGAACTGCCGGGTCTCCTCGTCGGTGAACGTGCTCGGTGTGTCGCCGATCCGCTCCTCGCGCTGCGGGTTGGGCGCCTCGTGCGGAGCCGTCAGCGGGAAACCGCCGATGTGCTCCTCGTGCGCCGCGTCGGACGTGCCGCTGAACAGGGCGGCGTGGTCCGCCGACACGGTGAGCGCCCAGAACGGCTGTGCCTGCGCCTTCGCGGCGACCAGGTTGCGGGTCAGGTAGGTGTCGCTGAGCACCACCCGTTCGGGTGCGGTGCGGGGCAGCTGCCAGATCTGGAACTCGTCCGCCGTCGCGAGAATCACCAGCGCGTCCAGGGCGCGGCGCGGATCGATCTCGTCGACCGCGCGGTCGAGCTGCTGCTTGACGGCCGTGCGCGCCTCACGGCTGACGTCGGGGTCGGCGTCGAGCCGGCTGCCGGCCGCGGACACCAGGTTCCGCAGGCGTACGGCGTCCTGGGCGTTGTCCGGGGCACGCCGGTGTGTCGGCATGGTCAGGGAAAGGGCCGGATAGGGCTTGGCCGCGCGGAGCTCTTGCAACAGACCGGCCGTCAGGGCATCCGTGTCCATCAGTTCCCTCCCGGGGGACTTGCGCGCACTGCCGTGCGGAGCGGGTGATTCGACGAGTCAATTCATACCTTTTGATCCTAATATGAGCGAGTTGGTCATTCCAGGTTCGGGAGGTATGCGCGATGTCCACGCTCACCGTGTGGAAGTTCCAGTCGGCCGAAGGCGCGGAGGACGTGGAGACGGCGCTGAAGTCCCTTCAGAAGGAGGGACTGATCAAGATCCTCGACGCCGCCGTCGTGAGCTGGCCCGCCGACCGTGCCAAGCCGCGCACGAAGCAGTTGCTCAACCTCGTCGGCGCGGGCGCCCTGAGCGGCACCTTCTGGGGCATGCTCTTCGGGCTGATCTTCCTGATGCCGCTGCTGGGCGCAGCCATCGGGGCGGCCGCCGGGGCGCTCGGCGGCAAGCTGGCCGACGTCGGCATCGACGACGACTTCATCGCCGAGGTCAAGGAGAAGATCACGCCCGGCACTTCGGCCCTGTTCCTGCTCACCATGAACGAGGTGCCCGACCGGATCAGCGAGGCTCTTCCCGGCGGCGGCGCCGAACTGCTCCACAGCAACCTGGACACCCGGAGCGAGGAGCGGCTCCGTGACATCTTCGGCGAGGACGCGGCGTGACCCTCCGGAAACCGGCCCCGCAGCCGGCCGCCACCTCACCGGCCCCCACTTCCCCTGGCACTTCCGAGCAGACGGAGCGTCCGTGAACCAGACCAGCCCCGCGCGGCGCGCCCTCGGCCGCCGCGCAGCCCGCAGCCTGACCCCCGCCGTGCTCGCCGCGGTGATCGTCGCCGGCACCGCGGCCTGCGACAGCGACGACAGCTCGACGCAGGGCACCGCCAGAAGCACCCGTACGGTGTCTCCGGAGCCGGCTGCGTCAGCCACCGCCACCGAGAGCCCGCGTACCCAGGAGGACTTCGCGGCCTCCGTCTCCGCCGATGTGGAACGCAACCGTCAAAAGGCGGCGGCGACGCTCGAGAATGTCGGGGGCAAGGGCAACGCCGTCGACGACGTCTCCGTCAACGGCCTCCCGGTCGCGGCGTCCGAACAGTTCCGCAGCGCTCTCGTACGAGTGACCAACCGCACCGACAAGGCCGCCTTCTACGCGGTGCGGGTGGAGTTCGTGGCCGCGTCCGGCAAGGTCCTCGACTCCGTGGTGCTCGGCTTCGCCGACGCGCCGCCGAACCGGACGGTCAGCCAGCACGCCAACAGCCGTAAGGCCGCCGGCGTCAAGTCGTTCCCCCGGATCGCCCAGGCCGAGCGCGGCTGACGGCCCGAAGCACGGTGAGCGCCGCCACCGGTGCCGTCACGGACGCACTGCGAGAACTGCACACCAGGTACGCCGGGGTCGACGAGGGTGAACTCGCCGAGTACATCCCAAAACTGGCCCACGCCGACCCGGGCGCCTTCGGACTGGCCCTGATCAGCATGGACGGCCACCGGTACAGCACGGGCGAGGCCGATGTGCCGTTCACCGTCCAGTCCGTGTCGAAGCCCTTCGTCTACGCCCTGGCCCTGTCCCTCCTCGGCCTCGACGAGGTGTCCAGATGGGTGAACGCCGAACCCAGTGGCGAGGCGTTCAACGCCATCAGCCTGGAACGGCTCACCGGGCGCCCGGCCAACGCCATGGTCAACGCCGGCGCCATCGTCACCACCGCCCTCATCCCCGACACCCCGGTGGCGCCCAGGTTCGGACTCATCCTCGACTGTCTCAGCCGGTTCGCCGGCCGGAGACTCGACGTGGACGAGGAGGTGTATGCCTCCGAGGCGGCGACCGGGGACCGCAACAGGGCCCTCGCCTACCTCATCCGCAGTACCGGGCCCCTGCCCATGGACCCGGTGGCGGCGGTGGAGACGTACTTCCGCCAGTGCGCAGTACGGGTCACCGCCCTGGATCTTGCCGCGATGGCGGCGACCCTGGCGCACGGCGGGGTCAATCCGCTCACGGGTGACACGGTGGTGTCCGAGCCGGTCGCCGCCCAGGTGCTCGCCGTGATGGCGACCTGCGGCATGTACGACGCCTCGGGCGACTGGCTGCTCAGAGTGGGGCTGCCGGCCAAGAGCGGGGTGTCCGGCGGCCTGATCGCCGCCGGACCCGCGCGGTTCGGACTGGCGACGTACAGCCCGCTGCTCGACCCCGTCGGCACCTCCGTGCGAGGACACCTGGCGATCGGGACGCTCTCGCACCGGCTCGGTCTGCATCTCATGTACAACCCCGCACTGGCGGGATCCACCGTCACCCTGGTCTCGAGCGCCGACGAGCTGCCCGCTGCGCCGGCTGGTAAGCGGGAGCGCGCCCGCCGCGAACGGGTGGCGGTCGCCGCCGCCCAGGGCGCTCTGGACTTCACAGCGGCGGAGCGGGTGCTGTACGCCCTGGACGAGGCCGCATCCGGAGAGACCGGCGCCGTGGTGCTCGACCTGGTGCGGGTGACGGCCGTCGACACCGTGGCCCGGGCGATGCTGCGCAGCGGGCTGGCCCGGCTCACCGCGGACGGCCTGCGCACCGCCGTGGCCGACCCGGACGGCCGTCTCCGGGAGCCGGGCGAAGAGGCCGGGGCCGCACGCTCCTTCGCTTCCCGCGAGGAGGCCGTCGCATGGTGCACGGAGGCGGCCGCCGGCTGAGCCGTCCTACAGGGGCCAGACGAGCGGCACCACGAGCAGAGCCACCGCCATGAACCAGACCAGCACGGGCAGCCCGAACTTCCAGTAGTCGCCGAAGTGGTAGCCGCCCGGACCCATCACCATCAGATTGGCGGGCGTCGCCACCGGTGTGAGCAGTGCGGCCGCCGCGGCGACGGCGACGCACATCAGCACCGGTCGCACGGAGATCCCGACGTCGGCCGCCGCGGAGACGGCGATCGGGATCACGATCAGCGCGGTCGCCATGTTGCTGATCAGCTGCCCGAGCACCGCGGTCACCAGGAACACCCCGGCGAGCAGCGCGTAGCCGTTGCCGCCGGCGGCCGACACCACGAGGTCGGCGATGCGGTCGGCGGCGCCGGACTGCTGGATCGCCGCAGACATCGGGAACATGCCGCCCGCGATGACGAGTGTGGTCCAGGCGACGCCGTCGTACGCGTCCGCCAACGACAGCACCCGCATGAGGATCATGGCGCCGCCCGCGAGCAGCGCCGCCACCGCCGGCGGCACCGCCCCCGACGCCAGGAGCCCCACCATCGCGACGAGCGAGAGGATCGCACGCCGGCCGTCCGCGCCCAGCATCGGCACCTGGCGCCTCATCTCCGCGGGGGAGTCGACCACCAGCACGTCCGAAGACAGCTCGGTGCGGCGCTTCAGCGCCTGCCACGGGCCGCGCAGCAGCAGCGTGTCCCCGGCGGCGAGCACGCACGGTTCCGGCCCGAGGTCGTGACCCTTGCGCTGGACGGCGAGGATGACGAGGTCTCCGCTGTCGGTGGCCATCCCGGGGAAGACTTCCGCGCCGATGAGTGCGGAGCGCGGGCTGATGACCGTCTCCGCCACGCCCAGCTCCTGGTCGACCAGGGCCCCGACCAGATACGGGCGGACGGGACCGGCCAGCGGGTGCAGCCCGAACCGCTCGCCGAACGCTTCGACGGCCTCCGGCGGACCGTGTGCGATCAGCACGTCGTCGGCCCGCAGCGGCACCCCGCCGCGCGGGGAGCCGGAGGCGGTGACCACGCCGACGATGGTCAGCTTCTGAGGTGCGGCCACCGCCAGGGCGTCCGCCGTACTTCCCAGCGCCGGGGACCCGGGGGGCACGAGCAGCCGGACCGCGTCCTGGTCCAGACCGTAGTGACTCACCATCGTCCGGGCGTGCCTGCTGAGGTCGGGCGGCAGACTGCTGGGCGTACGCCGGGGCAGCAGCCGGTCGCCGAACAGGACGGCGACGGCGACCGTGCCCGCCACCAGGGGCACCCCGACCAGGGCGAAGGAGAAGAACCCGAACGCCGCGGCCCCCGCGTCCACCGCCGCCTCCGAGACGAGCACGTTGATCGGCGTCCCCGTCAGGACCAGCAGCGATCCCGCATGGGCGGCGAACGCCAGCGGCATCACCAGGCGGGACGGCGGCACCTTGCTCCGTACCGCGAGCATCACCACCATCGGCAGCAGCGCCGCGACCGCTCCGTTGACCGTGATCAGGGCGGCGATGGCGGCGGACAGCACCATGGTGAGGAGCAGCAGCCGCCGGGGCCCGCTCCCCGCCCGGGCCGCAAGCTGCTGCCCGGCCCAGGTGGTCACCCCGGCCGCCGTCAGCCCCGTACTGACGACGAACAGGCCGGCGATGAACAGCACGACGGGGTCACCGAAGCCGGAGAAGACCTGCTCGGCCGAGATGACCCCGGTCGCGTACAGCGCGATCGCCGAGCCGAGCGCGACGACCTCGACGGGCAGCCGGTTCCACACGAACAGGACGATCACCGCACCCAGGACCGTCAGGGACAGGGTGGCATCGCTCATTCCCGTCAGGTCTCCACCGGCGCGCCCGGCCCCAGCGGAATTCCGAGCAGGTACCAGGCGACGAAGAACAGGATCCAGGCGACGGCGACGATCAGCGTGTACGGCAGCATCAGCGACACCACCGTGCCGATACCGGCCTCCTTCTTGTACTTCTGCACCAGCAGCACGATGAACGGCAGGTACACCATGAGCGGGGTGACGACGTTGACGGGGGAGTCACCGACCCGGTAGGCGGCGAGGACCGTCTGCGGCGCCACGTCGAGCCGGATGAACAGGGGCACGAACACCGGGGCGAAGATGGCCCACTTGGGGATCACGCCCGGAATGATGATGTCGAGTACGAGGGTCACGGCGATCAGCCCGACCAGCAGCCACAGCGGCCCGACGTTCGCGCCCTCCAGCGCGTCGGACATCTTCACGGCCGCGACGGTCGCCATGTTGCTGTAATTGAAGTACGAGATGAACTGGGCGATGATCAACAGCAGGAAGATCAGTCCGCCCAGACCGGAGAAGGTCTTGGTGATGGCTTCCATCGCGGCTGCGCTGCCCCGCAGGGTCCCGGCTCCGTAGCCGTAGCAGAGGCCGGCCACCAGGAAGATCAGCATGATGATGAAGATCAGGCTGTCCATGAACGGCGAGTCGTCGAAGACGCTGCCGGTGTCGGGGTTGCGCAACGGCGCGTCCGGCAGTGCGGTCAGCAGCACGATCAGCAGGGCCACGGCGAAGAAGCCGAGTGCGGCGAACCGCAGTCCCCTGGCCTCGCCCTCCGGGCCACCGTCCGTCGCCTGGGTGTGCTCCTGCTCCACCGTGCCCTCGAACCTGCCGAGCCGGGGTTCGATGATCCTGTCGGAGACGAAGGTGATCACCAGCGCGAGGAAGACCGACGAGCCGATCCCGAAGTAGAGGTTGGCCGTGAGGTCGATCGAGAGATCGGGGTCGATCAGGTGGATGGCCTCGTTGGTGACCTCGGTGACGATGCCGTCGGTCGGGGTGATGAGGAAGTTGACTCCGAAGGTGGCACCGACACCCGCGAAGGCGGCGGCGAGGCCGGCGAGCGGATGCCTGCCCACACTCATGAACGCCACCGCGCCCAGCGGGATGAGCACGAGGTAGCCGGCGTCCGACGCGATGCTGGAGATGATGCCGAGCAGCACGATGATGAAGGTCAGGGCACCCGCGGGGGCCACCTTCACCAGCTTGCGGATCAGCGCGCCGATCAGTCCCGCCTCCTCGGCGAGGCCCACACCGACCATGGCGACGAGGATGACCGCGACCACACCGAAGTTGTTGAAGTTGTCGACGGCCGACGTGAAGATGAACCGGATCCCGTCACCCGTCAGCAGGGATTCGATGCCGGTCGTCTCCGTCTTGACGCTGTAGTCGTGGACGTACAGCTCCGAGGGCGGGTACTCGATCGCCGGCTCGCTCGTCCCGCCGTTGTACGTCTCCTCCGCGACGATCGGTTCCGGGGTGGTGGTCTCGTAGGTGACGGAGACGTCCAGGGCGGACAGGATCGCCGAGAGGACGATGATCAGACCGCACAGGACGAGGAAGATGACGGCCGGGTGCGGGACCTTGTTGCCGACGCGTTCGATGCCGTCGAGGATGCGCTGCGAGCGGGTCCGCTCGACGGCGTCGTGGCCGGAGGCAGTGCTCATGTCAGCTGTTCCTCACCGGGCGGAAGTTGAGCGCCAGCTCGGTGAGCAGCCGCGCGCCGAAGCCGGTGCAGCCGCGGGGCCGCCAGGAGGCCGCCTTGTCGTTCTGCGCGGGACCGGCGATGTCGATGTGGGCCCAGGGGACACCGGCCACGAAGTCCTCCAGGAAGAGGGCCGCGTGGATGGCCGCGCCGTTGGGGCCGCTCATGTTCTTGATGTCGGCGACGTCCGAGTCGAGTTCGGCGCGGTAACGGCGGGCGAGCGGCAGCTGCCAGGCCGGTTCGCCGGTGTCGCGGGCGGCGGCGAGTACCTGGGTCACCAGCGGCTGGTCGTTGCCGAAGACGCCGGCGATCTCGGCGCCCAGGGCTCGCAGGCAGGCTCCCGTCAGGGTGGCGATGTCGACGATGGCATCGGTCGGCTCCTCGGTGGCGAGCACCAGGGCGTCCGCCATCACCAGACGGCCCTCGGCATCGGTGTTGAGCACCTCCACCGTCGTGCCTCCGCGGATGGACAGCACGTCGCCGAGCTTCGTCGCCGTGCCGGACGGCATGTTGTCCGTGCACATCAGATATGCGGTCACGGCCGTGGGGCAGGCCAGCTCGGGCAGGGCGGTCATCGCGGCCAGGATCGCGCCCGCACCCGACATGTCGTTCTTCATCGTTGCGTGAACCGCGTCGCTGGGTTTGAGGCTGATGCCGCCGGAGTCGTACATGATTCCCTTGCCGACCAGCGTCAGACGTGGGGCGTCGGAGTTCGCGGGTGCATAGCTCAGCTTGATCATGCGGGGCGGCTCGCTGCTGCCCGCGTTGACCCCGAGGAGGCCGCCGCAGCCAAGGCCGGTGAGCGCCTCCTCGTCGAACACCTCGATCCCGAATCCGGCCTCGGCGGCCAGGCGGGCCGCGCACTCGGCCATACCGGCGGCGGTGAGCATGTTGGGCGGGGCGTTGGCCAGGTCCCGGGCCAGGGCGGTGGCGCGGGCATAGACGAGGCCCCGCTCCGCTCCCCGCTGCGCAGCTTCGACGGACGCGGCGTCCACCAGCAGTCGCAGGGAACCGACAGGCGTCACGGAGGGCGTGGCCTTGAGCGGCTCGTACCCGTAGCGGGCCAGCAGGACGCCCTCGACGGCGGCCTGCGCCGCCGCTTCGGCCGTGAGCAGCGGCCCCTCGGGCAGCACCAGTTCAAGCCGTGCGGCGTGGGCGGCCTGCGCGTACGCGGCCGCCGCATCGCGCAGGGCGGAGGCGTCCAGCGCGCCCGGGTCGCCGACTCCGTACAGGACGACGGGAGAGCCGGAGGGGTCGGCGCAGACCAGGGTCCGGCCCACCGCTCCGGTCATTCCGAGGGACTGCGCCGTCTGCGCGCCGATGGCCACGTCGTCGGGGAACTCGCCCGACGACGTGACGGGGACTCCGGTCGCAGTCCCGTTTCCGGCCTGTGGCGTGGCCGGCCGCTCCGTCACCTCGATGTCAGGGCGTTGCTGCCTGGACGGTACGGGTGACGGCAGGGCGGAAGGACTCATCTGAAACACGCTCCCCAACGCAGTAGGCAAGACGTTGCGCAGTAAAGCACCCGTTTTGGTGCAACTGTGCAGTTATTGCCGGAGTGTCGGATTTTTGGGGAGCTGTCTCAGAAGGGGCCGTTCACCAGATGGCTTCCACCCACTCGGGGTGGTCTATGAACGGGTTCCGGTTGTGCTGGAACCGGTCGAATATGACGTCGTTGCGCCGTTGTTCGAAGGTGTCCGGCGGGTCCTGCTCGCTCCACGTCTTCAGTACGGAGAGCCGGCCGATGTTCGGTGCGGAGCCGTTCGAGACGCTGTCGTTGGGTTCGAGGTCGGCGAAGGAGTCGTCGCCCTCGTAGCGCACGGCCATGTAGAGGATCATGCGGGCCACGTCGCCCTTGACCGCGTCGCGCGGCTCGAAGGAGTCGCCGTCGGTGTAGTTGCCGGGTGCGTCGCCGAGCTCGGTGCCGCCGTTGTCGAAGTCCTTGTTGCCGCGTGTGGAGTTGACCGAGACGTCCGCCGGGCGCAGATGGTGGATGTCGGTGCCGGGCCCCGTGGCCGTGCCGAAGTCGCCGTGGGACTTGGCCCAGACATGCTCCCGGTTCCACTGGCCGACGTTGCCGCCGTTGTCGCTCTTGGCCTGGGAGCGGCCGGTGTAGAGGAGGATCACGTTCGAGGAGTTGGCCGGGTCCTCGTCGGTGGCCTTGAGTGCGTCCCAGACCTGGCTGTAGCTGAGCTTGGACTGGTCGCTGATGATCGTGTGCAGAGCGCCCTCGAGTGCGGTGCCGGTCTTGCCGAGCGCGTCCTGGTAGTACGTGTCGTCCAGGGCGCCGGGCGGGGCGGCGGATGGCGCCGGGGTCTGTGGGGTCGTGGCCGGTGCGGTGGCGGCGGTGCCGCCGAGCACCGCGAAGGCGGCGAGGGTGGCCAGCAGGGGGCGCCGTTGGAGCAGGTGGCGACGGGACATGTGGGGTGTCCTCTCCGGAAATACGGGCACCGCGGCGCCGCCACGGGGTGGGGGGCGGTTCCGCGGTGGTCGTGTCGCTTGGTGGTCAGCGGGAGCCTTCCACACGCACCGTGACTGACGTGTGAACGCTGCGTACCTATCATGTGCAGGTCAAGTGAGGGCCGCGGTGGGCATCGGATGCGCCCCCGTCGGCGGGGGGCGAGAATTGCCGCAAGGACGAGGAGGCACGGCATGAGCGACGAGCCCGAATCCGTATCCGTGCGGGGCGTGACCCCCGACAGCCTTTTGCACACCGGTGCCAGCGACAATCCGTCGGCGGAGGACGTGGTGCTCGCCTCCGGGCGTGACCTGACACCCCGGAATCTCGAGTGGGCGGAGCGCAGGCTGGCCAGGGAGGGCAGGGCGGCCATCGACAAGCAGCTGCCGTAGTGATCCGCGGCCCCGGCCCGTCGTGGCCACCGGCGCAGAGCCGGTGCTGCGGGGGCGGCGGGCCGCACCGGGAGCGGCCCGCCGCCCCCGGCCACCGCTGTGCGTGCGGGCTTACGGCGCTGCTCGGTTAGCCTGAACGCAATATGAACCGTTTGACGACGTCAGGGGCTGGTTACGACCTCGCCCGATTCCCCGAGAACCCCCGCGACCCGTTCCGAGCCTGGGACGCGGCCGACGAGTACCTGCTGCGGCACCTGGAGGGGGTCGACGGGGCCGAGCCGGTCGGCCTCCACGGACGCGTCGTGATCGTCGGTGACCGCTGGGGCGCGTTGAGTACGGCGCTGGCCGCCCACCGCCCCGTACAGATCACCGATTCCTACCTCGCGCAGCGGGCCACGGCGGCGAACCTGGAACGCAACGGTGCCGACCCCGATGCCGTTCAGCTGCTGTCCGCCCGCGAGGCGCCGCCGGACCGGATCGACGTCCTGCTCGTCCGGGTGCCCAAGAGCCTCGCGCTCCTGGAGGACCAGCTGCACCGGCTCGCCCCGGCCGTCCACGCCGGCACGGTCGTCATCGGTACCGGAATGGTGAAGGAGATCCACACCTCCACCCTCAAACTGTTCGAGCGGATCATCGGCCCCACCCGCACCTCGCTCGCCGTCAAGAAGGCCCGGCTCATCCACTGCACGCCGGACCCCTCCCTCGCCCGCACCCCCAGCCCCTGGCCCTACCACTACGAGCTGCCCGACGACGTCGGGGCCGTCGCCGGCCGCACCGTGGTCAACCACGCCGGGATCTTCTGCGCGGAGCGGCTCGACATCGGCACCCGCTTCTTCCTGAAGCACCTGCCGGTGCGCAGCGGCCCCGACCGGGTCGTCGACCTCGGCTGCGGGAACGGCGTCCTCGGCCTGGCCGCCGCACTGGCCAACCCCGAGGCCGCGCTCACCTTCGTCGACGAGTCCTACCAGGCACTCGCCTCGGCCGAGGCGACCTTCCGGGCCAACGCCGGGCCGGAAGCCGAGGCCCGCTTCGTCGTCGGCGACGGGCTGGCCGGCGCCGAGCCCGGGGGAGCGGACCTCGTCCTCAACAACCCGCCGTTCCACTCGCACCAGGCCACCACGGACGCGACCGCCCGGAACATGTTCCACGGGGCCCGTACCGCGCTGCGTCAAGGCGGCGAACTGTGGGTGGTGGGCAACCGGCATCTCGGCTATCACACGCAGCTGCGCCGGATCTTCGGCAACTGCACGACGGTGGCCGGCGACCCCAAATTCGTCGTGCTGCGCGCCGTCAGACGCTGACGGCCACGACCCTCGGACGCTCGGGCCCCTTCCGGATTCTTGCAACACGTTCTACTGTGTGCGCCGCCGCACACGGGCGACGCGAAGCGAGACTCCTGGAGGGGCCGTGCACCTCGAATACACGCCTGCACAGCAGCAGTTGCGCGCCGAACTGCATACGTACTTCGCCGCCCTGGTCCCCGACAACGCCTATGCGCGCTACGCCGACCCGGCCGCCCAGAAGCGCTTCTACCGCGAGACGATCCGCCGCCTGGGTACCGACGGCTGGCTCGGCGTCGGCTGGCCCACGCGGTACGGCGGACGCGGTCTGTCGCCCATGGAGCAGTTCATCTTCTTCGACGAGGCGGCGCAGGCGGGCGTACCGCTGCCGCTGATGGCGCTCAACACCGTCGGCCCGACGATCATGCAGTTCGGCACCGACGAGCAGAAGGCGTACTTCCTGCCGAAGGTCCTCGCCGGGGAGATCGACTTCGCGATCGGTTACAGCGAACCGGACGCGGGCACCGACCTCGCCGCCCTCAGGACCCGGGCGGTGCGTGAGGGCGACACGTACGTCGTCAACGGGCAGAAGATCTGGACGACCAACGGCGACACCGCCGACTGGGTCTGGCTCGCCGCCCGCACCGATCCGGACGCCCCGCCGCACAAGGGCATCACCATGCTCCTCGTCCCGACGTCCGACCCCGGATACTCCTGCACCCTGATCAACACCCTCGCCTCGCACGACACGACGGCCAGCTACTACGAGGACATCCGCGTCCCCGTCTCCCGCAGGGTCGGTGAGGAGAACAAGGGCTGGCGGCTCATCACCAACCAGCTCAACCACGAACGCGTCACCCTCGCCGCCCACGGCACCATGGCCATCCGCGCCCTGCACAACGTCCGTCGCTGGGCGGCCGGCACGCGCCTCGCCGACGGCCGCCGCGTCATCGACCTCGGCTGGGTGCGTGCCCGCCTCGCGCGCACGCACACCCGGCTCGACGCCATGAAGCTCCTCAACTGGCAGATGGTGTCCGCCGTCCAGAACCACACCCTCACCCCCCAGGATGCCTCCGCCGTCAAGGTCTACGGCTCCGAGGCACGACGTGACGCCTACGCCTGGCTCATGGAGGTCGTCGGCTCGGCCGGGCCCCTCAAGGAGGGCTCCGCGGGCGCCGTACTGCACGGCGAACTCGAACGCGGCTACCGGTCCGCCGTGATCTTCACCTTCGGCGGCGGCAACAACGAGATCCAGCGGGAAATCATCTCCTGGATCGGCCTCGGGATGCCGCGCGTGCGTCGCTGAGCCCCTGTGACGAGTACCGAGCGATCCTCGCCCGACCCCAGGGCATCCTTCATCGCATTTCGCCAGGGGCTCCAAGTGACGTGCCCCACAGCGGAACGAACCTGAAACCACTCAGAGGTCTGCCGGTCATACTGACTGTCATGACACCGACGGCCACATCCGTGTCGTTCGACACCACCGGGTGGGGCCCGGTCGAGGGGCTGTACGTCGGATCACGACACCAAGTGCTCTTCGGCACCCTGAACCCGGAGCCGCTACCGCTGCGGGAGCCGCTCGGGGACGCGGCCTGGTGCAGGGACGCGACGTTCGACCATGATGACCAAGGAACGGTCGTAGTCGGCGGGGTCCACGAGTGGGAGTCGGAAGGCAACTGCAAGCCCGCTCCGTGCGGGCTCGGGCAGAGTCCTTGCGTTTGCTCGCGATCTTCTGCCGCGGCGTCATGCCCGGGTGGTGTGGCAGGAAGGAGTCCGTCATGAACCTTCGTGCGCTCGCCCGCATGTATGCCGACGGCGAGATGTCGACGACGGGGGCCATGGCCGAGCTCGACAGACGCGTGGACATTCCTTTGTCCGAGGGACAGCGCGGCCTGTGGGCGCTTGCCAAGATGGAGCCGGAGACGTACGCGTACAACGTTCCCGTGTGCTTTTCGTTCGCGGACGTGGATACCGCGGTGCTTCAGGCCGCATTCCGCGACACGCTTTACCGCCATCCGCTTCTCTCGGCCGCGGTGCGCGAGACGGATGACGGGCCGCGTCTGTCCCACGGAGATGCGGACGAATTCTCCGTCGAGGACGTGGACATCTCCGATGTGCCGTCCGGTCGAGTGCTGAACCTTTTGCGGGAAAGCGCGAGGCGGCCGTTCGACCTGGCCGGTGGTCCCTTGGCCAGGCTGGCCGTCCTGCGCCGCTCCCCGTCCGAGGCCTACGTTCTGCTGGTCGTTCATCACCTCGTGATCGACGGAGTGTCGGGGCGTCTCGTCATCGACACGCTGTTCGGTTCGTACCGGGCGCGGGCCGAGGGGCGGGACGTGCCGACAGAGGTGGGCTCCGCCTCGTTCGGTGAGTTCGTCGCGTGGGAGCGGGACCTACTCGCCGGCGAGCGCGCCGAGCAGGACCGCGAGTTCTGGGTGCGGGAGCTCGCCGGCGCGGACGTCCTCACGGGGTTACCCTCGCAGGTGGCTCTCCCGCCGGACGCGCCTCATGTGGGCGAGGTATTCACCAGCCGGCTGCCGAGGGATCAGGCCGCCGCCGTCGCGGCCTTCACCGCTTCGCACGAGATCAGCCCGGGGATCTTCTTCCTGGCGGCCTTCCTGACTCTGCTGCACCGGTACACCGGAAGCGGGGACCTCGTCATCGGCATGCCGGTGGCCGGGCGCCCGACGGAACACTTCGACCCGATCGTCGGCTTCTTCGTCAACACACTGCCCGTCCGGAGCAGGCCGGAGGCCTCCGAGGAGTTCACGTCGTTCGCCCGGCGCGTACAGTCCACGGTGCTCGAAGTACTCGAGCACGGGGCCTACCCGTTCCACCGGATCGTGGGCGATCTCGGTGCCAGGGGCGTGAATCCGCGGTCGCCCCTTTATCAAATCGTGTACAACTATCAGGATTCTGCTCTCTCCGGATACCTGGAGGAGCGGGCCCGCGCCACCGGCGAGACGGACTTCGAGCTCGTCGACGGTCTGTACCAGTCGGGTGAGTACGACCTCACGGTGGACGTGGCTCCCGGTGACGGGTTCCTGGTGAACTGGAAATACCACCCCGACGCCTTCTCGGCCCACGCCGTCGCGGGCATGGCAGAACACTTCGCCACCCTGGTGGACAGCATCCTCGCCTCGGACGGGCAGTCGCCGATAGGCACGTTGAACCTGCTTGACGACGAGGAACGGCGCCTCGTCATCGAGGCATGGAACCGCACCGAGGCCGACTTTCCCGCGCATCGGACGTGCTGGGACCTCTTCGCCGAGCAGGCAGAGGCGAACCCGGACGCCCCGGCGGTCACCTGCGGGGAGCGAACCCTCACCTATCGCGAACTCGCGCACCGGAGCTCGGCGCTGGCACATACGCTGACGCGTCAAGGCGTCGGCCCCGGGGACGTCGTAGGGGTCTGCTACGAACGGTCACTCGACCTTGTCGTGGCCCTCCTCGCCGTCATGAGGCTCGGTGCGGTGTACCTGCCCCTGGACGGCCGACTGCCGGCCGAACGCCTCTCCTACATGGTCGAGGACAGCGGTGCGCAACTCGTCATCTGCCATGAGGCGGTGATGGACAGCCTGGCCGCCGTGGGGGCGCCGAGGACGAGGCTGTATCCGACGGACCGTCAGGATGATGAGGTCCCCCACGCATGGGCGGCGGCGGGGGAGACGACCGCCGCCGCGCCGGACTCGCGAGCCTCGACACCCGCAGCCGCCTACATCATCTACACCTCGGGCAGCACGGGGAAGCCCAAGGGCGTCGTGGTCCCGCACGCGGCGCTGACCAATTTCCTGCTGGCCATGGCACACACGCTGGAAGTGACGTCCGACGATCGGCTGTTGGCCATCACCACGCACAGCTTCGACATCGCCGCCTTGGAGCTCTACCTCCCGCTGATCACCGGCGGGCAGGTCTGCATCTCTGATTCGGCCACGGCCGCCGATGCCACGTTGCTGGCAGAAAAGGTCGCCGACTGGCGGCCCACGATCATGCAGGCCACTCCGGCGACCTGGGCCATGCTGGTGCGCGTCGGGTGGCAGAACACCGAGGGCGTCAAGGTGTTGTGTGGCGGTGAGGAGTTACCCGTCGGCCTGAAGGACCAACTCGTGGCGCGCGGCGAGGCCTGGAACCTGTACGGGCCCACGGAGACGACCATCTGGTCAGCGGCCAAGCGGCTGCGCCGCGAGGAGCCGGTGACCATCGGCAGCCCCATCGCGAACACCCAGCTGTACGTCCTCGACCAGAACATGAGTCCCCTGCCTGTCGGCGTGACCGGCGAGCTGCACATCGCGGGCGAAGGGGTCGCCCTGGGCTACCACCGGAAGCCGGAGCTGACGGCCGAGCGCTTCCTGGACAACCCGTTCGTGCCCGGACGGCTGTACCGCACCGGCGACCGCGCGCGCCGACTGCCGAATGGCGAGATCGTCGTCCTGGGCCGGATGGACCACCAGGTCAAACTGCGCGGTCATCGCATCGAACTCGGTGAGATCGAGGCGGTGCTCGATGCCCGCCCGGAGATCGGCCGAAGCGTCGTCCTGCTCGAACATGCCGGCCTGTCGGACAGGCTCACGGCCTACTACACCGGGAACGAGGAAGCGTCGGTCGACGCCGCGTTGCTGCGCGCGGAACTCGCCAAGACCCTCCCCGCCTACATGCTGCCCGCCGCATTCGTGGCCCTGGACGCCTTTCCGCTCACCGCGCACGGCAAGGTCGACCGGGCGAAGCTGGCCGAGGCCGCCCGGACGGCGCCGCTCCCGGCCGCCGGCAGCCCGGCCGCCCTCGACGTCGAGCGGACCGTGCGCGGGATTTTCGAAGAGGTGCTCGGCTCGCGTGACATCGATCGTGCCGCAGGCTTCTTCGACATCGGCGGGGACTCCTTCGCGGCCATCGAAGCGGTGGCGCAGATCAACCGCGAGTTCGGCTGCTCGATGCGACCCACCAGCCTTTTCGCGCACCCGTCCGTCGCGGCGATGGCCCGACACCTGACGGGGCTGCTGCCTGCTGGGCAGGCACCCGTGGCGCAGCCGGTCGAGCCCGAGCGGCACCCTGCTCCGCGCCATGCCACTCCGGCGGCCGACGACGCCTCGCTCGACGATTCGATCGCGGTGATCGGCATCTCCTGCCGGTTCCCGGGAGCCGGGGACCATCGCGCGTTCTGGTCCGTGCTCGTGGAAGGACGCAGCGGCTCCACGGCATGGTCGGTCGAGGAACTGCGCACGCTCGGAGTCCCGGAGGAGCTGATCACCCGACCCGGATACGTGCCGCAGCGGTCGGTCGTGGACGGCAGAGCGGAGTTCGACGCGGCGTTCTTCGACATCTCCCCCCGCGACGCCGAGTTCATGGACCCACAGGCGCGCTTGCTGTTGCAGCACGCGTGGCAGGCGTTGGAGGACGCCGGTTACCGCCCGGAGGACGTTCCCGGGACCAGCGTCACCACGTCGACGAGCTCGAACTTCTACCAGGCCCTGCTCCCGGCTCTGATGGCGAACGCGTCGGGCCCGCGGGTCCTGGCGAACTCCGAGACCTACGCCGCGTGGCTGTTCGCCCAAGGCGGCACGGTGCCCACGATGATTTCCACGAAGCTGGGCCTCCACGGCCCCAGCATGGCGGTGAGCACGAACTGCTCCTCGGCGTTGAGCGCGGTGCACGTCGCCTGTCAGGGACTCCTGGCCGGCGATGCCGACCAGGCGATCGTCGGCGCGGCCAGCCTGTTCTCCGCGGGGGAACTGGGATACGTGCACCAGCCGGGCCTCAACTTCTCGAGCGACGGTCGCAGCCGCGCGTTCGCCGACGCCGCCGACGGCATGTCAGGTGGTGAAGGTGTAGGTGTGGTCGTCCTCAAGCGCGCCAGTGAGGCGATCGCCGCCGGCGATCACATCTACTGCCTGATCCGCGGCGTCGCGGTGAACAACGACGGCGGCGACAAAGCGGGGTTCTACGCGCCCGGCGTGCGCGGCCAGGCCGAGGTGATCCGCAAGGCGCTGGACAAGGCGGACACGGACCCGGCGACGATCAGCTACGTCGAAGCGCACGGCACGGGCACGAGGCTCGGCGACCCCATCGAGGTCGCGGCTCTGACCGAGGCGTACCGCCACTACACGGCACGCAGCCAGTACTGCGGCATCGGCTCGGTCAAGAGCAACATCGGTCACCTGGACGCGGCCGCGGGGATCGCCGGCCTCATCAAGGTGGCCCTGGCCCTGCAGCACGGAGAGGTTCCGCGGACCCTGCACTGCGACGTACCGAGCTCGGAGATCGACTGGGACGAGTCGCCGTTCTTCGTGGCCGACCGGAATCTGCCGCTGGACGGCGACGAGCCCGCGCGGGCGGGGTTGAGCTCCTTCGGGATCGGCGGCACCAACGTGCACGCGGTACTGGAACAGGCGCCGACCGGTGCGCGGGCCGCCGGACGCCCCGGCCCCCAAGCCGTGGTCCTCTCGGCCCGCGACGAGGAGCGGCTCGGCGTCCTCGCGCGGCAGCTTCTGGAGTTCCTGCCGGGATACCGGGACGCGCACGGCGATCTGGCGTCGCTCGCCTACACGCTGCAGGTCGGGCGGCGGGCGATGGCCGAACGAGTGGTCTTCGTCGCGAACGACGTCGACGGGCTGATCGCGACCCTTCAGGACTACGTCGAGCGCGGCACGCGCGGAACGGTGTTCGAAGGTACGGCCCGACGGCCCGGGGACGAGCTGCTCGACCTCTTCGATCGCGTCGGGGAGCTGCGAGACCTTCTCGCCGGGTGGCTCGAACACGGGGAGTGGGACAAGATCGCGCCCCTGTGGGTCAACGGCATCGATGTCGAGTGGCGCATCTACCACGGCGCGAATGCGCCGATGCGGGTGAGTCTGCCGACGTATCCGTTCGCTGCGAAACGGTACTGGCCGGCTGCCGAGGCGGTGTCGGTCCCTCGGGCCGCAGACCCGCTCGACGCGGCATCGCTGCTCGTGGCCGCGGCCAGGCCCGAGAGCGTCGAGACGTTCCTGTCCGGTCGCACGTCCGCCACGGACGAGATGGACAGCCTCTCGCGCCCGCTCGTGCTCGCACAGCTCGTGGCGGCGGGACTCTTCGACGCGCCCGTTCGCCGCGACCTGATCGGGCAGAGGACCACGCCGTCCTTCGCCCAGTGGCTCGACCATACGGTGACCGTGCTGCTGAGCCACGGAGAACTCGTGCGTGAGGGCGAGTTCGTGGTGCCCGGGAGGAGTGCGCCAGGCCTCGACCAGGCGTGGTACGCCTGGCGCGCGTGGAAGGACGTCCGTGCCGACGATCCGGAGCTGGCGGCCAAGACCGGCCTGACCGAGCGCATGATCGAGGCCCTGCCCGCGATCCTGTCCGGGCGGACGAAGGCCACGGCGGTCATGTTCCCGGGCGGCTCGTTCGAGCTGGTCGAACCGGCATACCGGGGAAACGCGACGGCCGACTACTTCAACGACGTGACGGCCGGCGCGGTGCGCGCGGAGGTGGACGCCCGCCGCGACGGGATCCGGCTGCTGGAGATCGGAGCGGGCACCGGCAGCACCAGCGAGCGCGTTTTCGCCCAACTGACGGGACGCGACCTCGCTGAGTACTGCTATACGGACGTTTCGAAGGCGTTCCTGATCGACGCGGAGCGGCGGTTCGCCGGCCGCGTGCCGTACGTGTCCTTCACGACCTTCGACGTGGAGCGGGAGCCCGGCGCGCAGGGACTTGCGGTGGGCGGTTACGACATCGTCATCGCCAACAATGTCCTGCACGCCACCCAGGACATCGTGCAGGCAGTGCGTCATGCCGGAGCACTGCTGCGGCCCGGCGGAGTCCTCGTACTCAACGAACTCGCCCGCAACGACTGGTGGTCGCACCTGACCTTCGGGCTCCTCGAAGGGTGGTGGCGGTTCACGGACGGAAGGCGTATCCAGGGCGGACCGGCGCTGTCCTCGGACTCGTGGCGCGAAGTGTTGCGGGAGTGCGGGTTCGACACGGTCGAACTGCTGGCGGAGCCCGCCCGCGACCTGGGCCAGCAGGTACTGCTGGCGCGCGTCGGTTCGTCCGTCCCGCGCCGGGATCCGCGGCCTGCCGCGTCCGGTTCCCCCGAGGAGCACGTCCGCGCGACCGTCGAGCGGATCCTCGCCGAGACGCTGAAGCTGACTGCGGATGAGCTCGCGGCCGACAAGCCCTTCGCCGACTACGGACTGGACTCGCTCACCGGCGTCTCCCTGGTGCAGCGGCTCAACGACTCGCTGAGCACCGACCTCGATCCGAGCGTGCTGTTCGAGAACCCGTCGATCAGGCGTCTGACGAGATACGTCGTCGAGGAGGAAGGCGCTGCCGTTGGGGCCGCGTTGTCCGGGCCCTCCGCGGTGTCCGAGCTGTCCGAGCCGGCAGCCTTACCCGGGCCGTTCGCGGTCCCTGAGGCGTCCGCCGTATCCGGGCGGTCCGCGGTGTCCGGGCCCTCCGCGGTGTCCGGGCCGGCAGCCTTACCCGGGCCGTTCGCGGTCCCCGAGGCGTCCGCCGTATCCGGGCGGTCCGCGGTGTCCGAGGTGTCGGGCGGTGGCCGGGAGCCCGTCGCCATCGTCGGCATGAGCGGCCGGTTCCCGGGCGCTCGGGATACCGACGAGTTCTGGGACCTGTTGGTCTCCGGCCGGGACGCTGTCTCGAAGGTGTCCCGCTGGGACCTCGCGTCACTGGGCAGCGTCTGCCTGGACGGCGGTCTCCTGGAAGGCGTAGACGAGTTCGACCCGCTCTTCTTCGGGATCTCCGGTGCGGAGGCCGTCTACATGGAGCCGCAGCAGCGGCTGTTCCTTGAGGAGGCGTGGCGTGCGCTCGAGGACGCGGGCCACGCGGGCGAGTCGCTCGACCGCGACCGGTGCGGTATCTACGTGGGCTGCGCCGCGGGCGACTACCTGGATCTGACGGGGCCGTCCGACTACCCGGGCCAGGCACTGTGGGGCAACATGAACTCGCTCGTGCCGTCCCGCATCGCGTACTACCTGGACCTGCACGGGCCGGCGATCGCCGTCGACACCGCGTGCTCCAGCTCGTTGGTCTCCCTCTACCTGGCGTGTCAGGCGCTGTGGGCGGGCGAGGTCACCACGGCGATCGCGGGCGGGGTCTACGTCCAGAACTCGCCGCGGCTGTATCTCGCGGCGTCGCGGGCCGGGATGCTCTCCCCGACGGGCCGGTGCCGTTCGTTCGACCAGTCGGCCGACGGATTCGTGCCCGCCGAGGGAGTCGGTGCGCTGATCCTCAAACGACTCTCGGACGCCGAGGCGGACGGCGACCACATCCACGGCGTGATCCGTGGAATCGGGATCAACCACAACGGCACGACGAACGGGATCGCCGCGCCGAACGGGACCTCGCAGGAACGGCTGATCCGGCAGATCTACCAGGACTTCGACATCGACCCCGCCGGGATCGGGTTGGTCGAGGCGCACGGCACCGGAACCAAGCTCGGCGATCCGGTGGAATTCCGGGCGCTCGACCGCGCATTCCGCGGCTTCACGGACGCCGAGCGGTTCTGCTCGCTCGGCTCGACCAAGGCCTCCATCGGCCACGCGCAGGCGGCGGCCGGAGTGATCGGCGTCATCAAGGCACTGCTGGCGATGAGGCACGAGGTGATCCCGGGTCTGCCCCACCACACCGCGACGAACTCCAGTGTCACGTTGGCCGGCAGCCCGTTCTTCGTGCACACGGAGCCGAGGCGGTGGGCCGTGCCCGACGGCGGCACGCGGCGCGCCGCGGTCACGTCGCTCGGCGCGAGCGGAACCAACGCCCACGCCGTCATCGAGCAGCCGTCCAACCCGTCCGCGCAGCCCGCACCGCCGCGGAGCAGGCAGGACGGGGCCCGGTTGATCGTGCTGTCCGCGGCGACGGAGCACGCCTTGCGTGAACAGGTCGTCCGGCTCGCGCGCCACTGCCGCGAGCACCCGGACCTCGATCCCGGCGACGTGAGCCACACACTTCTGCTCGGCCGCAGGCACCGGCGGTATCGATGGGCGAGTGTGGTCCGGGATATCGCAGAACTGGAAAGCCGGTGCACTGCCTGGCTCTCCGGGCAGGACATTCCGGCGCGGGGTACGGACTCCAGGCTGCGGACACTCGCCCAGCAGTTCCTTGACGGTGAGGCACCGGATTTCGCCGAGTTGTTCCGCGACCGCCGCCACCGCCGCGTACCGCTGCCTGGCTACCCCTTCGAGGGGGAACGCTATGCGCTGCCGGGCCGCGCGACGGCAGACGACGGGCCGCGGCGTGACGGGGGAGTCCTCACCGGCGACGAGTTCTACCTGCGTGAACATCAGGTGCGGGGAACCGGGATCGCCCCGGGGGCCATGTATCTGCAGTGGGTCGCAGCGGCGGCGAGGCGGACCGCGAGCGACGCGGTTCGCTTGCACGACATCGTCTTCCTGCGACCCCTCTCGGCCTCGGAGGCGCCGCGCGCACTGCGGGTGGCGCTTCGCGCGGACGGCGACGTCACCCGGTTCACGGTGTCCTCCACGGGGTCCGCCGGAGACGAGCCCGTTCTCCACTGTCAGGGTGGGGTGTCCGCCGCGGAGCCGACGGCTGCGCGGGCGCTCGATCTGCCCGCGCTCCTTCGGGACTTCCGGTCCACGTCATTCGACCCCCTGCGGTTCTACGCCGAATGGCGGGATCGCGGCATCGCCTACGGCCCCACGTTCCAGGGGGTCGTGGCGGTGCACCGCAGCGACAGCGCGGTGCTCGCCGAACTGCGGCTGCCGGGCACGGCGTCAGGAACCATGGACGGCCTCGGCCCGCACCCGGCGCTGGTGGACTCGGCGATGCAGTGCATGCGATTGCTCGACGGCGACGATCGGGTCGGGCTGGTGTTCGGCATCAAGTCGGCCGAAGTCCTCGCTCCCGGCGCGACCACCATGTGGGCCCTGATACGCCGTGCCGAGGACGCGCGCGGCGCGGACCGGATCGACATCGACCTGGCGACCGACGACGGCACGGTGTGCCTGCGTCTGCGAGGCATCGCAGGCCGTCGAACCGAGCAGACGCCGGACCCGGCGGACGGCGTCGCCACGCTGGTGCCGGTGTGGGATCCCCTTCAGTCGACGGAATCCGTGACGTGGCCGCAGGGTTCCGCATCGGTGGGCGTCATCGCGTCCCCAGGGCAGGCGCGGGACGTCCTCCTCGCGCGTCTGCCGGGCGCGCACGTGGTCGCGGACCCGGCGCAGAGTACGCACGACGACCTGGAGACGTCTCTCCGGTCGGTCCCGGAACTCGACCATCTGATCTGGGTGGCGCCCAGCGCCGTGGACGACCGGTCCGGTGCGGGCGTCGTCGAGGGCCAGTCCAGCGGCTCGCTGCATGCCTTCCGCACGGTGAAGGCACTGCTGGCCGCAGGGTACGGCGATCGCTCACTGGGCCTGACCCTGATCACCGAGCGGGCGCACGCCGTCCATGAGGCCGAGACCGTCGACCCGGCGCACGCCGGTGTCGCCGGCCTGGCGGGGTCGACCGCGAAGGAGTACCCGGACTGGCGGGTGCGGGTGGCGGACGTCGAGGACTACGACGCGCCTTCGCTCGCCGCGGTGCTGGACCTGGCAGCTGACCCGGACGGCAACCTGCGTATCCACCGCGACGGCCGGTGGCACGGGCAGCGGCTGATGACCGTTCAGCCGGCCTCGCCGACGACGTCCCGGCTTCGGCAGGGCGGCACGTACGTCATCATCGGCGGGGCGGGCGCCCTCGGCACGGTCATCAGCGAGTACGTGATCCGCCGGTACCACGCCCAGGTGGTGTGGCTCGGACGAAGGCCGCGGGACGCGCGGGTCGAGGCCGCCATCTCTCAGGCGACCGGCGCGGACGGGCCCGCGCCGCTGTACCTGCGGTCCGACGCCACCGACCTCGCGTCCCTGAGCGCGGCGAAGGACGAGATCGTACGACGTTTCGGCGCGGTGCACGGCGTCATCCACTCGGGCCTCGTGTTCTCGGGGGCGAGCCTGGCCCGGATGAGCGGGGCGCAGTTCGAGGACGTGCTCCGCGGCAAGGTCGACGCGAGCGTCCGGTGCATGGAGGTGTTCGGCGGTGAATCGCTCGATTTCGCCCTGTTCCTGTCCTCGATCAACTCCTACCTCAAAGCCATCAAGCAGGCGAACTACGCGGCCGCCTGCACGTTCCTCGATTCGTTCGCACTGACGGTGCAACGCCGCTACGGCGCTGCCGGCAAGGTGCTGAACCTGGGCTACTGCTTCAACAACGCACCCACCGAGGGAGAGCGGGGCGCAGTGGTCGGAGCGCAGGCGCCGCTCATCCAGCCGGACGAGCTGACGGCGGCGATCGAACGGCTGTGCGCGGGGCCGGTGAGCAGGCTGACGTTGATGAAGTTCAGTGCCGCGCTCAACAACCGGGGCATCGTTCTGGGCGACGACGAAGTCATCCTCCCCACGGCCGTGCCGCCGGACGCTGTGCCCGCCGACGTCCAGGAACCGGCGGCGGCGCCGGGCGGCGAACTGGAGCGGCTACGCGCCCGCACCGCAGAGCTGACCGCGCTCGCGATCTGATCGCGGCCTTCGAAGGGACTGCTCATGAAACAGCTGCTGATCGACTTTCTCTGGTCCCATCTGCGTACGCTCGGCGCGTTCCGTGAATCCGGGCAGACCCCGGAGGCCGCACGGGAGTCGGCAGGCCTCGCACCGGGGTACGGCGCCTGGTTCGACGAGTGCCTGCGCGTCTTCGAGGGGGCCGGCTACCTTGATCGGCGGGACGGCAGGATCCTGTTCGACGATGCAATGCCGCATCGGCCGATCGAGCAACTGTGGCGCGAGTGGGAGACGGAGAAGCCCGCGTGGCGGGGGAATCCCGACCTCGCGGCCACCCACCTCCTGGTGGAGACCACCTTGCGTGCGTTCCCCGAGATCCTCAGCGGACGGCGACCGGCCACCGAGGTCATCTTCCCCGGGGGATCGCTGGAGCTGGTGCAGAACGCCTACGCGACCAACCCGGCGTCAGCGTTCTTCAACCAGGTGTTGGCCGCCGACATGGTGGCGCGGCTGCGACGGCGGCCACGGGCCCTGCCGGTGGATGCCGCGCGGATCCTGGAGATCGGCGCCGGCACGGGTGCCACGAGCGCCGTCGTCCTGGAGGCGCTGCGGTCCGCGCGGCTGGACGTGCGCGAGTACTGCTACACCGACATATCAAGGGCCTTCCTGAATCACGCGGAGCGATCGTTCGGTGCGGAGACCCCTTGGCTGACCTGCGGAATCCTGGACATCGAGCGCCCGGTGGCGGATCAGGGCTTCACCCTCGGCGGGTACGACGTCGTGGTCGCCGCCAACGTCCTGCATGCCACCCGGGACATCCGCCTCACCCTGCGCAACGCCAAGGCGCTTCTCCAGCCCGGCGGACTGCTGGTCCTGAACGAGCTGACCGCGAACAATCTGCTCAGCCAGTTCTCGTTCGGCCTCCTCGACGGATGGTGGCGCTACGAGGACCCGCACCTGCGTATCCAGGGCAGCCCGCTGCTCTCCACGGCGCACTGGCGGCAGGTCCTGACGCAGGAGGGATTCCGGGCGATCGCTCTGCCCGCGCGGGATGCCGAGGATCTGGGACAGCAGATCATCGTGGCCGAGAGCGACGGCGTCATACGGCAGGCGACACCCGTACCGCGCCCGTCCGCGCCGTCCGCGCCGCCGGTGCGCGAGAGTCCGGCGCGGGCCGTGGCCGGTCTCAGCGCAGGGAGTGAGCCCGGAGACGGGCTGCGCGCCCACATCGAGGCAGTCGCGCTCGATGTGCTGGCAGAGGCGTTGGACATCCCGCGGACGAGGATCGGGCGGGGCGAGCCCTTCTCGGACTACGGGCTCGATTCGATCTTCGCGGTGAACGTGGCCCGGACCCTCGGCGCGACGCTCGGTATCGACCTCGACATCACTGTGCTGTTCGAGCACAACACCCTGGCCGAGCTCGGCGAGTTCATCGTCTCCGAATACGCCGATGACCTGCGGGACGTGCTTCCGCCTGAGCCCGCACCGCAGGACCGGGCGCCCGATCCTGCACGGCCTCGACCTCGGCCTGAACTCGACGAGGCCGCCCTCGACGGCATGGCGATCATCGGCATGTCCGCACGCTTCCCCGGGGCCGACGACGTCGACGAGTTCTGGCGGATCGTCGAGCAGGGCAGACGGTGCATCAGCGCACCGCCGGAAAAGCGTGCGGACTGGGCGGGCCACGGCGACGAGGCGGCGGCGCTGCGGGGCGGATTCCTCGACGGGGTGCACGAATTCGATCCCCTCTTCTTCCGCATGTCGATGACCGAGGCGCGCCAGGTGACACCGGAGCTGCGCCTGCTGTTGATGACGTCGTGGAACGCCGTCGAGGACGCGGGCTATCGGCCGGCCGAGCTGCGGACCCGGCCCACGGGCGTCTTCGTCGCCACGACGCAGAGCGAATACCGGCCCGCCGCCATGGACCTGATGAGCCTGCCGTCGCCCGCGATGGTGCCCAACCGGATCTCCTACCTGCTCGACCTCAACGGCCCCAGCGAGCAGTGCGACACGACGTGCTCGTCCTCGTTCGTGGCCCTGCACCGGGCGATCCGGTCCATCCGCGACGGCGAGTGCGAGCAGGCGCTCGTCGGCGGGGTGAACCTGGTGATGTCGCCCGCGGGTTTCGGCGGGATGCAGACCGCGGGGATGCTCAGCCCGAGCGGCGACGTCCGGCCGTTCCAGCAGGGCGCCGACGGTACGGCGCGCGGCGAGGGTGTCGCCGCCGTACTGATCAAACCGCTGCGCCGGGCCATGGAGGACGGGGACTTCGTCCACTGCGTCGTGCGCGGCACCGGCGTGGCCCACGGCGGCAGGGGCGTGTCCTTCACGGCACCGAACATCAGGGGCATGAAGACAGCCGTCGCGCACGCCTACGCCGACGCCGCGATCGATCCGGGCGCCGTGGATTACATCGAGACCCACGGCATGAGCTCGATGCTGGCGGACAGCGCGGAACTGGCGGCGCTCGGCGCCGGACTCCGTAGCGAGGACGACAGCGAGGACGTGACGTACCTGGGCAATGTGAAGCCCTGCATCGGGCACACGGAGGTGGTCTCCGGCCTGGCCGCGCTGGTGAAGACCGCGCAGGCGATGCGGCACGGCGTGATCCCGGCGCTCCCGGGCTTCGGGCGGCTGCACCGCGACCTCTCGCTCAAGGGGACGCGGCTGCGCATCGCCGCGCAGAACCTGCCCTGGCCCGCACGCACCGACGACGCGGGCCGGCCGCTGCCGCGCCGGGCGGGCATGCACAGCTTCGGGATCGGCGGCGTGAACGCGCATGTCGTGCTGGAGCAGCACACCGTCTCCGCGCACCTGGACGACGACCCGGGTGCGCAGGTCCTTGTGCTCTCGGCGCAGAGCGTCGACGCTCTGCGCGAGCGGGCGCGCCGACTTATTCACCGGCTTGCCGAAGCGGATCCGCGCTCCTGGGCGGACATCGCGTACACGTTGCAGGTCGGCCGGGAGGCGATGAGCTGCCGGCTGGCGTTCGTGGCGCAGAGCACGGACGAGGCCGCTCGCATTCTGGACGGTTGGCTGGGCGGCGACCCGGACACGCTAGCCCACGTGGATTTCGACGACGGCGTCGATCCCGCTGCCGGCGCCGAGCACGACGGGAAGCCGACGCAACTCGACCACGTAGCGGGACACTGGGTCGCGGGCACGTCCATCGACTGGGACCTGATGCACCGCGGCGCTCGACGCAGGCGGATCGCGCTGCCCGGGTACCCCTTCGCACGTCTGACCTGTTTCGCCGAGCAGGCGCCGCGGCCGGATCAGGCCTCGCAACCAGACATCGGCCCTGCGGACGGCGAAGCCTTCGTCGCCGACCTCGTCGCCTCGGTGCTGGGCCTGTCGCGCCACGAGATCGACGGCACGAGGTCGCTCGCCGACTACGGTCTCAACTCCCTGCTTCTGGTCGCGATGCTGGGCCGGATCAGCAATGCGTTCCCGGGTTTCCAGCCTGAATGGTGGCAGCCGCACGACACGTTGAACGACGTGGTCGCGAGGCTGCCCGAGGCGGATGCCCGCTCCACGCGCGGGCCGGCCCCGGAGCTGGTGCGGCTCAACGGCGCGACCGAGGGCAGGCCGGTCTTCTGGATCCACGGCGCCCTCGCCGGCGTCGAGTCCTACCGCACGATCGCTGAGCGGATCGACCGCCCGTTCTACGGCATCCAGGCCCGTGGCCTGCTGACCGAGGATGCGCCGATCGAGGGCGTCACGGCCATGGCCGAGTACTACACCGAGGTCATCCGCTCGGTGCAGCCCGAGGGGCCGTACGACGTCGGCGGATTCTGCCTCGGCGGCATCATCGCCTATGAGGTGACCCGGCGGCTGCAGGCACAGGGCCAGGACGTGGCCTCGTTGACGATGGTGGACTCCCCGGACGAGACCGGCCTGGCGAAGTCGAACGCGAACGGGTTCCAGTCGGCGCAGAGCGCGGCTCTGCAGGTCGTCAATTCCCTGCTCTGGCCGGCTGGGGAGAAGGACCCGGCGGTCCTGCGCGCACGTCTCGTCCACCGGGACGAGGTCGCGGAGGACCTGGACGAGGACGCGTTCGTCGTGCGGCTCGCGGAGTTGGCGGCCGAGCGCGGCCTCGCCATGAGACCCGCCCAGATCGCGCGGTTCGTCAGGCGCAACATGGAGATCCAGCTCGCCTACCGGCTCGGCGAACACACCATCGGGCCGCTGCCGCGGCCGGAAGCCGTGGTGTGCGTCTACTTCCGTAACCGGCGCGGGCTCTTCCTGGGCGAGGTCGAACCGTACTTCCAGGTCGCCGGCGAGACCTTCTCCCTCGACCACGTGGATTACCAGCAGGACTGGGGACGTGAGCTGCCAGGCCTTCGCCTGGTGGAGATCGACGCCGCGAACCACATGACGATCCTGAACGACGCGGGGCCGCTCACCGCGATCGAGGAGACATGCCTGGCGCTCTACGCGCCCGACGAGATCGGGGCCTCCCGTGGCTGACCGGACCGCCGCCCGCACGAACGACTGCCACGAGCCGGTGGCGATCGTCGGCATCGGTTGCCGACTGCCGGCACTGATCGAGGATCCGACCGCACTCTGGCAGGCTCTGCTCAAGGGAGTCGACGCGGTGCGTCAGGTGCCGGCCGACCGGTGGAACGCCACCGCATGGGCCGACGCGGAGGCGTCCGGCGCGGCGGCGAACCGTCGAGGCGGATTCCTTGACGACGTCACGGGGTTCGACGCGGAGTACTTCGGCATCTCACCGGCCGAGGCACGGCAGATGGACCCGCAGCAGCGGATCGCCCTGGAGGTGGCGTGCGCCGCGGTCGAGGACGCGCGGCGTTCCACAGCGAGTCTCGCGGGCACACGCACCGGCGTCTTCATGGGCGCGATGTGGCAGGAGTACCCGCTGTTCACCGAGGGCGTCGCCGAGGCGATCCACGCCCACTCGGCCATCGGCTGGGACAACTCGGTGATCCCGTCCCGCATCGCCTACGCGCTGGGGCTGCGCGGTCCCGCGATGGGCGTGGCGACCGCGTCGAGCTCCTCGCTGGTCGCGGTGCACCTCGCCGTGCAGAGCCTGCGCTCCGGCGAGTCGGACTTCGCACTTGCCGGCGGCGTCAACCTGATGCTGCATCCGAACACCTCGGTGGCCTTGACGAAACTCGGCACGCAGAGCCCTGCCGGCCTGTGCCGGGCCTTCGACGGCGACGGCGACGGCTACGCCCGGGGCGAGGGCTGCGCGGTGGTCGTGCTGCGCCGGCTGTCCGACGCGCTCGCCGACGGCGACCGCGTCTATGCGCTGGTGCACGGCAGTGCCGTCAACAACGACGGCGCGACGGACGGACTGACCGCCCCCGGCCACGAGGCGCAGGCGGAGGTGCTGCGGTCGGCGTGGGAGAACGCCGGCGTCGCGCCGTGTGCGGTGTCGTACGTCGAGGCGCACGGCACGGGCACGCCCCTGGGCGACGTGACGGAGGCGGGCGCGCTCGGCACCGTGTTCGGGCCCGACCGGCCCGCGCCGCTGCGCATCGGCTCGGCGAAGACGAACTTCGGCCATCTCGAGCCGGCGGCCGGTGTGCTCGGGCTCGTCAAGGTCGCGCTTGCGGTGCACCACGGTGTCATTCCGCCGAGCCTGCACTTCCGCACACCGAACCCGCGCATCGACTTCTCCGCCGAACGTCTGGAAGTGGTCACCGAGGCAGCTGCGTGGCCGGCCGGGCCGCGGTTCGCGGGGGTGAGCAGCTTCGGATACGGCGGCACCAACGCGCATGTCGCCCTGGGTGAGGCGCCCGAAAGCGCGCCGGTACAGGCCACGGGGGATGCGGGCGGCCCGGTCTGCCTGGCGGTGTCCGGCGCGAGCCCGCACGCGCTCGCGCGTAACGCCGAACGGCTGGCGAGCCACCTCGGGCAGTCGCCAGGGACGAGGCCGGCCGATGTCGCCTACTCGCTGGCGACGACCCGCACGCAGCACCCCACACGCGGCGTGGTGATCGCCGCAACGACGGACGAGGCGGTGGCCGGTCTGCGGGCGATCGCCGCGGACGAGAGCCACGACGCGGTGGTGACGGGCGCGGCTGCCGGTCGCGGCCGCGTCGCGTTCGTCTTCCCCGGCCAGGGCGCCCAGTGGTGGGGGATGGGCCGGTCGCTGTGGGAGCAGAACGACGCGTTCCGCGAGGCCGTGACGGCCTGCGACGAGGCTCTCGTCCCGCACACCGGGTTCTCGGTCGCCGCGATCGTGCGTGGGCAGGACGGGCTCGCGCCGCCCTTCACTCGCACGGACGTGGTGCAGCCTGCGTTGTTCGCGATGTACGTCGGTCTCGCCGCGATGTGGCGGGCCTGGGGGGTCGAGCCCTCGGCGGTCGTCGGCCACAGCCAGGGTGAGGTGGCCGCGGCTGTCGTCAGCGGGGCGTTGAGCCTGGCGGACGGCGCTCGGATCGTGGCGGTGCGCGCTCGGGCCGTGCACGATCATGCGCCTGACGGGGCGATGGGACTCGTGGAGCGCCCGGTGGGCGAAGTCGTCGAGGAGTTGGCGGCCTACGGCGGGGCGCTGTCCGTCGCGGTGGTGAACACCGCGCGATCGACCGTCGTGGCCGGAGACGCCGAGGCGGTGGACCGCTTCCTCGCGCACATGGAGGCCACCGGCGCGTACTGCCAGCGCGTGGACGTGGACTACGCGTCGCACAGCCCGCACATGGATTCGCTGCTGCCCGCGCTGCGCGAGAAGCTCACGGGCCTTGCCCCCGCTGACGCGGGGATCGCCTTCTACTCGAGCGTGACGGGGGAGCGGGCAGCCGGGCCGGAGCTCGACGCGGACTACTGGTGCCGCAACCTGCGCGAGCCGGTGCGCTTCGATCGCGCGCTGGAACGCCTGCGCGCGGACGGGTTCGGGATCTTCGTCGAGGTGAGTCCGCATCCGGTGCTCCAGATAGCCCTGGCGCAAGGGACCGAAGCCGACGGGACGGCCGTCGTGGTGGGCAGCTTGCGCCGCGATCACGGCGGGATCGAACGGGCGCTGCGGGCGCTGGCAGAGCTCCACGTCCAAGGGGTCCCGATCCCCTGGGAGCGTGTGTTCTCGGCCTCGGACACGCGCAGGGCGGACCTTCCGACGTACGCGTTCGGACACCGCAGCTACTGGCTGGACGAACACGACGACGCGATTCCGGTCGCCAACAGTGCTTCGTGGCGCGAGGACGTGATGGCACTGCCCGAACCCGAGCGTCCGGGATCATTGGTCGCCCTCGTCACGGAGGAGGCCTCGGCCCTGCTCGGCCGGCCCGCGGAAGACGTGCGCCCCGACATGACGCTGCGCGACCAGGGTTTCGACTCCCTCATGGTGGTCGAGCTGCGAAACCGGCTCAGCGCACGGACACGGGTCTCGTTGCCCACAGTGCTCGCCTTCGACTACCCCACACCGCGAGCAATCGCGACCCTGCTGCTGACGCACGCCGATGCGCAGTACGAAGCCCCGGAAGTCTCGCCCGCCGTCGCCGCAGCGCCCACGCGGCCCGACGACGACGACCCCGTCGTGATCGTGTCCATGGCCTGTCGGCTTCCGGACGGGATAGACACGCCCGAAGCGTTCTGGGAACTGCTCGTCGACGGCCGCGAAGCCTCCTCCCCGTTCCCACAGCGCTGGGACGGGTGGGATCTCAGCACGATCGAGGAGGCGGAGCGCGCCGCCACCGGCAGGCGCTTCGAGCGCAAGGGCGGCTTCGTACGTGACGTCGAGGACTTCGACGCGGCGTTCTTCGGGCTCAGCCCGCGTGAGGCGCTGTCCCTGGACCCGCAGCAGCGGCTCGTCCTGGAAGTCGTATGGGAGGCCCTCGAGCGGGCCAATCTGCGCACTGCGTCCCTAGAAGGCAGCAACACAGGCGTCTACCTCGGCGCGATGAGTTCGGACTACGACGTCGCTCGGCGCTGGGACGTCGGGAGCAGCGACGGCTACAAGATCACCGGCAACGGGTCGAGCCTGATCTCCGGGCGGGTGGCCTACACACTCGGCCTTTCCGGACCGGCGCTCACCATCGACACCGCGTGCAGCTCGTCGCTCGTCGCCTTGCGCCTGGCGTGCGAGGCGCTGCGCAGCGGCGAGTGCGACCTGGCGTTCGCCGGCGGAGTGACCGTGATGAGCACCCCGCAGATCTTCGTCGAGTTCAGCCGCCTCAGTGGGCTCGCGGCCGACGGCCGCTGCAAGAGCTTCGCCGACGACGCCGACGGGACGAGCTGGGCGGAAGGCTGCGGCGTCCTGGTGCTCAAGCGGCTCTCGGACGCCAGGCGCGACGGTGACCGTGTGCTGGCCGTCGTGCGGGGCACCGCCATGAACCAGGACGGCCGCAGCCAGGGGCTCACCGCGCCGAACGGCCTCGCGCAGCAGCGCGTGCTCCGCAGTGCCCTGGCCGACGGGGGACTGGCCCCGGCCGACATCGATGCTGTCGAAGCGCACGCCACGGGCACCGTGCTCGGCGATCCCATCGAGGCCGGCGCCCTGGCCGCAGTGTTCTCGGGCCGCGTGCGACCCGTGCACCTGGGATCGGCCAAGTCCAACATCGGCCACGCCCAGGCGGCCTCCGGCGTCATCGGCGTCATCAAGATGGTGATGGCGCTCCAGCACGAGTGGCTGCCCCGCACGCTTCACGCGGAAAGGCCGAACACCCGGATCGACTGGACCGGCGGCGAACTGGAACTCCTGCGGCAGCCGAGGAAGTGGCCGCGGACACGGCGGGTGCGTCGCGCCGGCGTCAGCTCATTCGGTATCAGTGGCACAAACACGCACGTCATCATCGAGGAAGCACCGGCGAACGTCGTCGCGGACCGGCCTGGCGACGACCTCGTCCACCCGTTGGTGATCTCAGGCACCGACACGGCCGCCCTGCGTGCGCAGGCCCGGCACTGGGCCGAGTGGCTCGACGCGCGGCCCGCCGCGTCGATGCGGGACATCGGCTACACCTCCGCCGTCGGCCGTACGCACTTCGACGCGCGCGCCGTGGTCTTCGCGGGCAACGCCACGGACGCTGCCGAAGCCTTGCGGGCGGTCGAGCCGGGCTCCGGCACGGCGCCGGGGGAGATCGCCTTCGTATTCGGAAGTCACGACGCGCAGCCGCCAGGGATGAATGGCCAACTGCTGGAGCAGAGCGCAGTGTTCCGCGACACCGTGACGGAGTGCGACGCGGTCCTCTCGCCGTTGACCGGCTGGTCCGTGCTGAAGGTGCTGCGAGGCGAGGAGGACGTGAACGGTCCGGAGGCGCTGCCGTGCACGCTGTTCGCGACACACCTCGGTCTTGCGGCGCTGTGGCGCAGTTGGGGTGTGGAGCCGGCGGCGGTGGTGGGCAACGGGCGGGGCGAGGTCGCCGCCGCCGTGGTGAGCGGGGCGCTGAGCTTGGAGGACGGCGCCCGCGTCGTCGCCCTTCAAGCTCGCGCGCGCACGGGGGCGGCGGTCGGCGGTGCGATTTCAGGGATCGTCCCTGCCCGGACTTCCATCCCCTTCCATTCGCGCCTGACGGGCGAGGTCGTGCCGGGCCCGGAGCTCGGCGGGGACTACTGGTTCCGCGACCTTCCGGAGCCAGAACCCGTGAGGCTCGACCGCGCGCTGGAGCGGCTGCGCGGCGAGGGCTTCGGAGTGTTCGTCGAGGTCGGCCCACCCTCTGAAGGCCCCTGGGGCGGCGTGGACCAGCTCTGGCGAGCGGCCGCCACGTTGTTCGAGCGGGGCCTGCCTCTGGACTGGGAGCGAGTCCTCGGGTCCCGAGGCGCCGGCAAGGTCGACGTCCCGACGTACGCGTTCCAACGCGAACGCTTCTGGCTCGGCGAGCTTCCGGCCGGGCCCGTCGCGGTGACAGCCGGTCAGTTGGCGGAACACCACCCGTGGTTCGATGCGATCACGACGCTCGCCGGCAGCGGCGGTCACCTGTTCACCGGCCGGCTGTCGCTCGACGAGTGCCCGTGGCTGGCCGATCACGTCGTCGGCGGGCAGGTCTACGTGCCGGGCGCGGGCTTGATCGACGCTACGCTGTTCGCAGCCCGGACCGCAGGGGCCTACGCCGTGGCAGACCTGACGCTGCTGGAGCCGGTCGTCCTCCTTCCGGGCCGCGCGCTGCGGATGCAGGCCACCGTCGGCGATCCGGACCCGCACGGGCGACGCCCCTTCGCGTTCTACAGCCAGCCAGAGGACACGGACGATCCGCTGATCTGGCAGCAGCACGTGACCGGAGAGTGCGTGACCCGCGCGTGCGACGGCGGCGCGTTGCCGCCGGACATCCACAACTGGCCGGTGCCCGACGCCCGGGCCCTCGACATCGAAGCCTTCTACGGACGCGCCCTCGCAAACGGGCTCGACTACGGCCCGGCCTTCCGAGGACTGCGCGAACTCGCCTGCCACGACGGCGTCTACTACGCGCGGGTATCCCTTCCAGGCGCCCTGGAGACGGCCGGCCACGGCCTGCATCCGTGCCTGCTCGACGCGGCACTGCAGGTCGTCGTCACCGGTCTGATGGAGGCCGGAGCGGCTCCTGGGCCGATCGTCCCGTTCATCTGGTCGGACGTCGAGCTGTTTCGTGCCGCAGGCAGAGAACTGACCGTGCGAGTGTCGTTCGAATCCGGCGGGGACGAGGACCTCGCGCCGGCCACCGTGTGGATGGCCGACCCGGCAGGCCACCCGGTGGCCCGGATCGGCAGGCTGCAGTTCCAGCACGGCAGACGTCGCGGACACCCGTTCGCCGAGCACCTCTACCGCGTCGGCTTCGAACGCGTACACCCCGTGGCCGAGATCCCCGGCCCTGCGGGCACCCTCGTGGTCGGTGACGCAGAGTTGGGCGCGGGGCTCGGCGCCGACGCCGTACCCGACCTGGACGCCCTCGTGAAGTGGCTCGATGTCCGGGGGGACACGCCTCGGCGACTCCTGTTCGCGCTGCCTGACTGCGCGTCCACCGAGTGGTACGACGCGGAACGGAGCGCCGCCGAAGCGCTGCGGACGCTTCAGGTGTGCTTCGGCGATTCCCGGCTCCAGGGCGCGGAGCTCGTCTGGATCACCCGTGACGCAGTGTCAGCGAGCCCCGGCGATCAGGTGGCGAATTGGGCCCAGGCCGCAGTGTGGGGCATGGTGCGCACGGCCCGCACGGAACAACCTGAGCGCGTCCTGCGCCTGATCGACCTCGATCCCGGTACCCCTGACTTCCGGCTCCTGGCGCGCGTGATCGAGACGGGCGGCGAGCCGGAGTGCGTACTGCGCGGCGAGACCGCCCACGTGCCACGAGCACGGCCGACCGTCGAGGAGGTCGACGCGCTCGTCCTGCCGGACGAGGGCGGCTGGCGCTTGCGCCAGCGGGAAGACGATCAGCTGGACGTCATCGCCGCCACGCACGACGAGGGTGCGCCGGAGCCGGTCGCACCGTCGGAAGTCCGCGTCGAGGTGCGCGCCGCCGGTATGAGCCCGGGGCACGCACAGGTCCTGGAGTTCGCGGGGCTCGTCACGGAGGTCGGCAGCGGCGTCACCTCCGTACACGCGGGGGGCCGGGTCGTGGGCAGTGCGGCAGGCGCGCTCGGCGATCGGATCCGGGTGGACGGTGCCGCCCTCAGGCCGATGCCCGCGAACCTCACCTTCGCGCAGGCGGCCGCTGATCCGTCCGCCTCCGCTTCGCGGCAGGACAAAGGGTCGTTCACTGCCTTCGACGTACGCGACGCGCCGTATGCCCTGCGCCACGCACAGCAGAACGCTGCGCACAGGACCGTGCTGACCTTGCCACGCTCCCTCGACCCGGACGGGACGGTGCTGATCACCGGCGGTCGCGGTGAGCTCGGCAGCGCGCTCGCCGCACATCTGGTGCGCGCGCACGGAGCGCGGCGGCTCGTGCTGCTGTCGCGGCGCGGTGGCAACACCCCCGAAGCCGGCTCGTTCGTGCGGGAGCTCGAAGCCGCGGGCGCCGAGCGGGTGGACCTGGTCGCGGCCGACGTCGCGGACCGGGCCGCAGTGGCTGCGGTACTGGAAGGGATCCACCCGAGCCATCCCCTCACGGCCGTGTTCCACCTCGCCGGCGTGCTCGACGACGGCCTGGTGGAGGGCTTCACCGCAGAGCGGCTGCACCGGGTGATGGCGCCCAAGGTGCAGGGCGCGCGGCTGTTGGACGAGTTGACCGAGCGACTGGACCTGGCCGCGTTCGTACTCTTCTCCTCTGCGGCCGGAACGCTGGGCACCGCAGGACAAAGCGGGTACGCCGCGGCGAACGCGACGTTGGACGCCCTGGCGGCGAGCCGCCGCAAGCGCGGTCTGCCAGGACTCAGTCTCGCTTTCGGGCTCTGGGAACAGGCCGGAGTGGGCATGACCGCCCATCTCGGCAAGGCCGAGCTGGGACGTCTGCGGCGTCAGGGGATCGGTGCCCTGACCTTGGCCGAGGGCCTGAAGGCCCTGGATGTCGCACTTGCGCGGCCCGAGACCCAGCTGATGCCCGTGCATCTGGAACTGGCATCGTTGCGACACGCGCTCGGCGATGCGGAAGCACCTCCCTTGCTGCGCGACTTGCTGCAGCGGACAACTGGACGGCGCCCAGCCGAAGTTCCCGAGACCGCACAGTCGCTCGATACGCGGATGGCGGACGCCTCCGAAGCCGAACGACCGGCTCTGCTGCTGGACCTCGTCCGCAGCGAAGCCGCCGACGTGCTCGGCCTGCCCGGACCCGACAGCGTGCCGGCCGACAGAGCACTGCGTTCCCTCGGGATCGACTCGCTCACCATGGTCCAGTTGCGCAAGCGCCTCGCCAAGCGGCTGAACACCACGCTGCCCGCCACGCTGGTGTTCGACTACCCGACCGCCGAGGCCATCGCCGGGCTCCTCCTCCACGACGCCACCACCCTGAAGGGGAACGAGAAGTGAAGACAGAGGCCCTGTTCATCGCGGGTACCGCAACCTACCTGCCCCCGGCGACCAAGGTCGAACAAGCCGTCGCCGACGGCCGGTTCGACGCCCAGGACGCCGAGGACACGCAGCTCGAGTCGGTCTGCGAGGCCACGGACGAAGCTCCGCCCGAGATGGCAGTGGCCGCTGCCAGAGATGCCCTGGAAAGGTCGGGTCACCGGGCCGAGGACATCGCGCTCCTGCTCCACGCTTGCGTGTACTTCCAGGGCCTCGAGTTCTACCCGACGGCCTCCTACATCCACCGCGAAGTACTCGGGGACCATTCGGCCCTCGCCTTCGAGGTCAAGAATGCTTCCAACGGCTGCATGACCGCGTTGGACATCGCGGCGCGCTCCCTCACGGCCACCGACGACGTGGCGGCGCTGGTGACCACCGCCGACAAGGTCAGTCCGCCGGCGATCGACCGCTGGAACAGCGACATCGGCATCGTCCCCGGCGACGGGGCGTCAGCGATGGTGCTCAGCAAGAGGTCCGGGTTCGCACAGGTGCTGAGCACCTGCACGGTGTCGGATCCCACCCTCGAGGGCCTGCATCGCGGCGACGCGCCCTTTACGCCTCACCACGACCCCACGCTCCCCATCGACCTGCGCCTGCGCAAACTGCAGTACCTGGGAGACGTGGAGCTCGACGAGTTCACCCGCCGATTCCGGGCCGGCCTCAGCGACTGCGTCGATCGAGCCCTGCGCGACGCGGACATCCGTCTGGGCGACGTCGCCCGGTTCGTCGTTCCGCACTTCGGACGCATCGTGCTGCAGCGCGAGGTCCTCGCCGCACTCGATATCGACCTCGATCTCACGACCTGGTCCTGGGGCCGCACCGTCGGCCACCTCGGCGCGGGCGACCAGATCGCCGGACTCGACCACCTCGTGAAGGAGCGCGCCGTAGACGTCGGGGACCTCTGCATGCTGCTCGGCGTCGGCGCCGGCTTCACCTGGACGTGCGCCGTGGTCCGGATCATCGAGCTTCCCGAGTGGCCGACGCCGCCGGCCGGATTCGACCTCGGGGGCGGGCGGATCTGATGCGCTGCTACGTGTTCCCGGGACAGGGCACCCAGAAGAAGGGGATGGGACGAAGCCTGTTCGGAAGGTTTCCCGACCTCCGCAGCCGCGCCGACCGGGTGCTCGGATACCCGATCGAGGAGCTCTGTCTGGAAAACCCGGAACGACGGCTGTCCGAGACCGCGTACGCGCAGCCCGCGATCTACGTCGTCAACGCGCTGCACTGGGCAGCGGCGCAGGAGGACCTGCCACCCGCGGACTTCTTCGCGGGCCACAGCCTCGGCGAGTACAGCGCACTGTTCGCGGCCGGCGCCTTCGACTTCGAAACCGGCCTGACGCTGGTGCAACGCCGTGCGGAACTGATGAGCCAGGTCAGCGGCGGTGCGATGGCCGCAGTCGTCGGTGTCTCCGAGCAGATCGTCGAGGAGACCCTGAAGCAGCACGATGCCACCGGCGTCGTCATCGCCAACTACAACGCGCCCGAGCAGTTCGTGCTCTCCGGCAGCCGCGAGGAACTGGCGCGGATCAAGTTGGTCTTCGAGAATGTGGAGGGTGTCCGGGGCTTCGTCCCGGTCCGAGTCAGCGGACCCTTCCACACGCCGGCGATGGCCCCGGCCGCCGCGCGCTTCCGCTCCCTGCTGGCCTCCGTCGACCTGGGCGAACTGCGGACACCGGTCATCTCCAACGTGACCGGCCGGCCGTTCGGCCCCGATGCGCAGGAAGTCCGCGAATTGCTCGCCGAGCAGATCGCCGAGCCCGTCCGCTGGACCGAGTGCATCCGGTATCTGCGGGACGCGGGCGTGTCGGTCTTCACGGAACTGAGCGAGTCGAAGGTGCTCACCTCGCTCATCGACCGGATCGTCACCGCGCAAGAGCCCGCGCCCAACCTGCGCCGAGACCTGATCGAGCGCATCAAGCGCGAGATCCTCCGGCCGGAGATCGGCGACGAGGCGCTGGGCTTCGACGAGGACGCGTCGTTCCGACAGCTCGGCCTGAACTCCATCATCTACGTGCGTCTGGCCCGCCGGGCCGGGACGGTCCTGGGCATTCCGATCAAGCCGGACGTCATCTTCCAGCACCGTTCCTGCGCCGCCCTGGCGGACTACCTCCTGACCCGCGACGACGTAGCCCCAGCCGCAGCGCCCGAGGCACCACCTGCGCCTTTGCGCGAATACCAGGACGAACGGGTGACGGCCCTGCTGCGTGAATGCGCGAACGGGACCCTCAGCGTGGACCGGACCATCGAGGCGATCCGCGCCCTCGCGTGACGAGCACCGAGCGCCATTGATCCGTCTTGCCGCAGGAGGCGCGCACACGTGGACGCCGTCCCCCTGACCTGCCCGGGTGCCGAGAGTCCCGGCCCCTGCCTCAGTGAGTGACTGTCGCCGGGGCCCCCGTCGGCCACTCGCACCCTGAAGGGATTCGCCGAGGTCCGGCTGGCTCGATCGCGCGGCCTGCCGCGTCCCTCCTTCATCCCTGGCGGAGGCCCTGCGCGACAGCTGCGGCACCGCAGAAAATCCCGTCCGCGGATAACTGATATCCGGGCCGCCCCCTGCGGTCTCCCAGCCATCGGGCATCATCAGCGGTCTACAGGACAGGGAACTTCTTCATGAGCCATCAGCACACGGTGGACCCGGCGGCACTGGTGACCGCCGCCCGCGAGGGGGACGCGGCGGCCAGGGACGCGCTGGCCGGCGCGTACCTGCCGCTCGTCTACAACATCGTGGGCCGGGCACTGAACGGTTCGGCGGATGTGGACGACGTGGTGCAGGACACCATGCTCCGGGCGTTGCACGGGCTCGGCGGTCTGCGGACCCCGGAGAGCTTCCGCTCCTGGCTGGTGGCGATCGCCATGAACCAGGTCCGCGCGTACTGGCAGAGCCGCAACGGCGCGCCGGGCGCACTGGAGGAGGCCGGACAGGTCGCCGATCCCGGAGCCGACTTCGTCGGTCTGACGGTGACGCGTCTGCAACTGTCCGGGCAGCGTCAGGAGACGGCGCGCGCGACGCGGTGGCTGGAGCCGGAGGACCGGGGCCTGCTGTCGCTGTGGTGGCTGGAGTGCGCGGGGGAGCTGACCCGCACCGAGGTCGCCGAGGCCCTGGAACTCTCGCCGCAGTACGCGGCGGTCCGGGTGCAGCGGATGAAGGCGCAGCTGGAGACGGCCCGCATCGTCGTGCGGGCGCTCGACGCGCAGCCGCCGTGCGGGGAACTCCGCAACGTCCTCGCCTCGTGGGACGGGCGGCCGTCGGCCCTGTGGCGCAAGCGCATAGCCCGGCACGCTCGTGACTGTCTCCGTTGTGCCGGACTCCGGAGCGGCCTGATGCCCGCCGAGGGCCTGCTGGCAGGGCTGGCGCTGGTCGCGGTGCCCGTGGCCCTGCTCGCGTTGTGGCCCGCGCGGGACGGGATGGCGCCCGCCGCCGCCTCGTCCCCGCTCGGCGCGACGGCGGGCGACGGGGCGATACCCGCCGGGCCCGGCCGGCACCGTTCCCCGGGCGGCCGGAACGGGGGCGGCCGGGGCACTTCGCGCGCCGAAACACGCAGGCGCCGGCGGACCGTCCGGCGGCGGGCGGTCGGTGGCGCGGTCCTGGCGGCGTGCGTGGCCGGCGGGGGCCTGTGGTACCTGTCGCTCGGGCCCGGTACCGGGAGCGACGACGAAGCGGCGTCGCGCACCTCGGCGGAGCCCGTCACCGATCTCGCGGCCCCCGGGACCCGGCCCACCACGTCACCGTCGCCGTCCGTGTCCCCGTCGCCCTCGCCGTCCGCGAAGAGGAGCGCCTCGGCCACCCCGAGCCGGACGCCGAAGAAGCGCCTCCCACCGGCGCCGAGGAAGACGGCGACACCGCGGGTTCCGAGCGCCTCCGCCTCCCAGCCCGCGCCCATGAGCACCTCCGCCCAGGTCGTCGCCCTGGTCAACAAGGAGCGCGGGGCCGCCGGATGCGGGCCGCTCAAGGAGGACCCGCAGCTCACGGACGCGGCCAGGAGCCACTCCGACGACATGGCGGCCCGGAACTTCTTCGAGCACACCAACCCCGACGGGGCCGACCCCGGACAGCGGGTCACGGAGGCCGGGTACCGCTGGTCGACGTACGGCGAGAACATAGCGCGGGGCCAGCAGACACCGGCGTCGGTGATGGAGTCCTGGATGAACAGCCCCGGCCACCGCGCCAACATCCTCAACTGCGACTTCGAAGACATCGGTATCGGGATCCACCAGGGCCCCGGCGGGCCGTGGTGGACGCAGGACTTCGGCGCGAAGCCGTGACGGGCCGACATCCACGCGCTCACGGCGGACGGCGAAGCAGCGGACTCCCCTGTGTGCCACAGTCTGCTCTTCGACAGGAGCACCTTCGCGGACCTGTCGCAGATGATCTACGACATGCCCGCGGAGCGGGATGCGGGCCTCCTGCGGACCACGATGTCACCGACGGGGAGTTGCGGGGCCGGTGACGGACAGCGGACCCTGGGGGGAGAGCCACTCTCCGGGATCGGGACCGGGCCGGAGCCCCCTTGCGACGAGCGCGCCGGTTCACCGGCGGGCAGGAGGTACCAGTACATGACGGCACCGGACCCCGGGCTCTTCGGGCCCGCATCGGTCACCTGGCAGCTGCACGGTGACCCGATGATGTGGGTCGCCGGCGTGCGTGCCCTGTACCTCCAGGCGCTCCACCCGCGCGCGGTGCGCGGCGTCATGCAGCATTCCGACTTCCGCGAGGACGCATGGGGCCGGCTGATGCGCACGGCGGACTTCGTCGGAACCATCACCTACGGCACCACCGACGCCGCCGAGAAGGCCGGCGCCCGGGTCCGGAAGATCCACCGGCTCCTGAAGGTCACCGACCCGCTGACCGGCGAGACCTACGGAGTCGACGACCCGGACCTCCTGCTGTGGGTGCACTGTGCGGAGGCCGACTCCTACCTCCAGGTCGAGCGGCGCTCCGGCTACCCGCTCACCGGCGCGCAGGCCGACCGGTACGTCGACGAGCACCGCACCAGCGCCAGGCTCGTCGGCCTCGACCCGGCCGGCGTACCCGGGACCGTCGCGCAACTGGCGGCGTACTTCGAGCGGGTCCGGCCCCAACTCGCCCGCTCCCAGGATGCGCTGGACGTCGACGACTTCCTGTGCCGGCCGCCGGTCCACCCCCTGCTGGTCCCGGCGCGCGCCGTGCTGTGGCGTCGCGTCGCGACCCTCGCCTACCAGTCGCTGCCGCCGTTCGCACACGAGTTGTACGGCAGACCCGCACCGCCGGTGGCCGTCGTGGACCGCCGCCTGCGCACCACCGGAACGGTCCTGCGCGCCATTCCCTCGCGGCTGCGCCGGCGACTCCCGCCCGGTCACGTTCTGAAGGCGATGGCACGACTCGGGCCCGGTAGCCGCCCCACCCCGTACACACTGAAAAGGCAGGCAGCCATACTGGACGGGCCGGGGAGGGCGCAGCAACAGTAGGCGGAGCGACGGGGGCGACAGCAGGGATGGCGGAAACCAGGCTGATACAGAGCCGGTACCGACTGCTCGATCTGATCGGGCGTGGCGGCATGGGCGAGGTGTGGCGTGCCCGCGACGAATCACTCGGCCGTCAGGTCGCCGTGAAATGCCTCAAGCCGATGGGCCCGCAGCACGACAAGGACTTCACCCGCATCCTGCGTGAACGCTTCCGCAGGGAGGCCCGCGTCGCCGCCGCCCTCCAGCACCGGGGCGTCACCGTCGTCCATGACTTCGGCGAGCACGAGGGCGTGCTCTATCTGGTGATGGAGCTCCTCGACGGCCGCAACCTCAGCCAGCTCCTGGAGGACAACAAACAGCACCCGCTGCCGGTCGACGACGTCGTCGACATCGCCGAACAGGTCGCGGACGCCCTCGGGTACACCCACCAGCAGGGCATCGTCCACCGGGACCTCAAGCCCGCCAACATCATGCGGCTGGCCGACGGGACGGTGAAGATCTGCGACTTCGGCATCGCCCGGCTGGGCCACGACATCTCGGTCACCTCCCGCCTCACCGGCGTGGGCATCGCCATGGGCACCCCGCACTACATGTCGCCTGAGCAGATCAGCGGTGGCCAGGTCGACCACCGCAGCGACCTCTACTCCCTGGGCTGCGTGCTGTACGAGATCGCCACCGGGGCGCCGCCGTTCGACCTCGACGACGCCTGGGGCGTCCTCGTCGGCCACCGCGACACCCCTCCCGAACCCCTGCGCACCCACCGGGCGGAACTGCCCGGCTTCTTCGACCGCGTCGTCCTGGAACTGCTCGCCAAGACCCCCGAGCAGCGTCCGGTGGACGCCGGTGACCTCCTCCGCCGTATCGCCGTCGGACGCACCGGCGGACAGCCACACCTGGAACCCACCGGCAGGGTGCTGCTCGCGCCGCCGGCCCTCGTGGCCCTTCCCGGCGCCCAGGCCGCCGCCGCACCGCCCCTGCCGGCCTGGACGCACGGCATGACCAGCGGGCACAAGGCGACCGGCGTCGCGCACCTCCCGCCGGAGCCGATCGACCACTCCGCGGGCCTGACCGGCGAATGGACCACCGGCACCGAGCGGCCCGCCGGCGCCGCACGGCCCACGCCGGCGCCGGACCTGCTCTCCACCCTCGCCAACCGCCACAGCGCCGGCCTCAACCTCGGCAGGCTCGGCCACTGGGAGGAGGCGGGAGAGGTTCACCGGGCGGTCGCCGCCGAACGCCGCAAGGCACTGGGCCCCGACCACCCGGACACCCTCTCCAGCCGGTACGAGGTCGGCTTCACCCTCAGCCGCACCGGCCGCGCGGCGGACGCGCTGCGGGAGTTCGGCGTCGTCGCCCAGGGACGCGAACGCACACTCGGCCCCGATCATCCGGAGACCCTCGCGGCCCGCCAGGAGATGGCGTACGTACTGGGCCAGCTCGGCCGCCACTTCGAGGCCCACCAGCTCTACGCCGCCGTGCTCGCCTCCCGGGAACGCTCGATGGGGCCCGACCACCCCGACACCCTGCGCTGCCGCCACAACCTGGCCTTCAACCTCAGCAGGCTCGGGCGGCTGGAGGAGTCGTTCGGCATGGCCCGCGACGTGGCGAACGCACGCGCCCGCCTGCTGGGCGCCAACCACCCCGACACCCTCGTCACCCGTTACGAGGTCGGCTACACCCTGGGCCGGCTCGGCCGCTGGACGGAGGCCCTGCAGACCTACCGGGAAGTCGTCCGGGCCCGGTCGCAGACGCTGGGCGCCGACCATCCCGACACCCTCGCGGCCCGCTACGAGGTCGGCATCAGCCTCGGGCGCCTGGGCCGCAGCGCCGAGGCCCTGGAGCTCTACCGCGCGCTCGTCGGGGACCGCACCCGGGTCAGCGGCCCCGCCGACCCCGAGACGCTCCGGGCCCGCCACGGGCTGGGCGTCAACCTGGGCCGGCTGGCCCGCTGGGAGGAGGCGCTGGCCGAATCCCGCGAGGTCTGCGCAGGCCGCGAACGCGTGCTGGGTCCCGACCATCCCGACACCCTGGTCAGCCGCCGCGAGGTCGCCGTGGGCCTCGGCTGGCTCGGCCGCTGGGCCGACGCCCTGACGGTCTACCGTCAGGTCGCCGAGGCACGGACCCGGGTCCTGGGCGCCGACCATCCCGACACCCTCGCCGGCCGCAACGACGAGGCGCACTGCCTCGAGCAGCTCGGCAGAGGCCCGGAAGCGGTGGACCTCTACCGGCAGGTGGCGGCGCTGCGGCAGCAACGCGGCATCCCGTCGCACTGAACCCGGCCCACCGGCGGGAGCCCCAGGGGCGCCCGCGGTGCGGCGTTCGACGGGCCGGCCACCCCCTGGCCCGGACCGCGCGCCCGTGTTACCAAGGGGCATGCCCGTACGAGACAGCTATGACGCAGTGATCGTGGGCGGCGGCCACAACGGCCTGGTCGCCGCCGCCTACCTCGCCCGCGCCGGACGGTCCGTCCTGGTCCTGGAACGGCTCGGCACCACGGGGGGAGCCGCCGTCTCCACCCGCCCCTTCGCGGGGGTCGACGCCCGGCTGTCGCGCTACTCGTACCTCGTGTCGCTGCTCCCCTCGAAGATCGTCCGCGATCTCGGCCTGGACTTCGCCGTACGCAAACGGACCGTCTCCTCCTACACCCCGGCCGTTCGCGACGGACGTGCCACCGGACTGCTCGTCGCGGGCGACCGCACCCGCGACTCGTTCGCCGCGCTCACCGGGTCGGACCGGGAGTACGAGGCGTGGCAGCGCTTCTACGCACGCACCGGACAGGTCGCCGGGCGGGTATTCCCGACGCTCACCGAGCCGCTGCCCACCCGCGAAGCGCTGCGGGAGCGGATCGGCGACGCGGACGCCTGGCGGATGCTGTTCGAGGAGCCCATCGGCGTCGCCGTCGAGGAGAACTTCGAGGACGACCTCGTCCGTGGTGTCGTCCTCACGGACGCGCTCATCGGCACCTTCGCCGACGCGCACGATCCCTCACTGCTCCAGAACCGCTGTTTCCTCTACCACGTGATCGGCGGCGGAACCGGTGACTGGGACGTCCCCGTCGGCGGCATGGGCGCACTCACGGACGCCCTCGCGGGTGCGGCGCTGGCGGCCGGTGCGGAGATCCGCACCGGGCACGAGGCGATCGGCATCGCCACCGACGGGACGCACGCCGAGGTGACCGTGCGGACGGAGGACGGCGAGTCCACCGTCGGCGCCCGCCGCGTCCTGGTCAACGCCTCGCCGCAGGCGCTCGCCGCACTCCTCGGCGACGAGCCGCCCGTACCGGCCGAAGGCGCCCAGCTGAAGGTGAACATGCTGCTCACCCGGCTGCCCCGGCTCAGGGACCGGTCCGTGGACCCGCGCCAGGCGTTCGCCGGAACCTTCCACATCGCCGAGGGCTACGGGCAACTGGCCGACGCCTACCAGGACGCGGCCGCGGGCCGGCTGCCCGCCGCCCCGCCCTCGGAGATCTACTGCCACTCGCTCACCGACCCCTCGATCCTCGGCGCGGATCTAGCAGCCCGCGGCCATCAGACGCTGACCCTGTTCGGCCTGCACGCCCCGGCCCGCCTCTTCGCCGCGGACAACGAGGCCACCCGCGCCACCCTGCTCGAGGCCACCCTCGCCGAGCTCGACGCCCACCTGCAGGAACCGCTCGCCGACTGCCTGGCGCTCGACGCGAACGGCGCGCCCTGCATCGAGGCGAAGACACCGCTGGATCTCGAACAGGACCTGCGGCTGCCGGGCGGCCACATCTTCCACCGGGACCTCGCCTTCCCTTACGCCACACCGGAGACCGGCCGCTGGGGCGTGGAGACCGCCCACGCCAACGTTCTGCTCTGCGGGGCCGGCGCGGTGCGGGGCGGAGGGGTCAGCGGGGTCCCCGGCCACAACGCCGCGATGGCGGCGCTGGGCCGGTGACCGGAGCCCGTCACCGACCGAACGCGCCTCGCAGCGCGGCGATCTTGCGCGGCAGGTCGTACTCCGCACCGCCCTCGTGCCCGTTGTACGTGAACACCTCGATCTGCGCCGGACCGGCGTAGCGGTGGTACGCGGCGAACACGGTGGACGACGGGCAGATCTTGTCCATCAGTCCCACGGAGAACCACGCAGGAGCACTCGCCCGCGCAGCGAAGTTGACGCCGTCGAAGTAGGACAGGGTCTCCATCGCCTCGTCGATCCGGAAGCGGTGCCCGGACAGCCAGCGGGCGATCTCCGCGTACGGGCCGGCATCCGTGATCTGCGAGGCGCGCCGGTAGTGGCAGAGGAACGGCACATCGGCGACGGCGGCCGTGACGTCGTCGCGCAGTCCCGCCACGGCGAGCGCGAGGCCGCCGCCCTGACTGCCGCCGAGCACCGCGACCCGCGAGGCGTCCACCGCGTCATGGGCCTTCGCCGCGTCGACGGCCCGGACCGCGTCCGTGATCAGCCGGCGGTAGTAGTGCCGGTACGGGTCCTCGATGCCCCGGGTCAGGAAGCCGGGGGAGGAGGAACCGTTGCCGTCGGGGCCGATGTCCACCGTGTCGGCGGTGTTCTTGCCGCCGCCGCCCTGACCGCGGTTGTCCATCACCAGATGGGCGTAGCCGAGGGCGCTCCAGGTGAGCCAGGAGTAGGGGATGCCCCGGCCGCCGTTGTACCCGATGTACTGCACCACGGCGGGCAGCGGCTCCGGGCGTTCCCGGGGGAGCATCAGCCACGCCTTCACCGGCTGGCCGCCCCAGCCGCGGAACGTCACGTCGAACACGTCGACGGTGGCGAACCCGGCGTCGTACGGGACGAACGAGGCGTCCAGGTCGTGGCGGCCCGTCTCGGTGAGCGTCTTCGCCCAGAACGCGTCGAAGTCGGCCGGCTCCTCCGGCTCCGGCCGGTAGTCGCGCAGCCGGTCCAGGGGCATGTCGAACAGCAAGGGTTCAGCTCCTCTTCAGGGTGAGGTCGAGGGTTGCACCGTGGTGTGCGGTGGTGTCCGCGGTGATCCGGATGCCGGTGCCGGTCGGCGCCACGGTGATGCCCGGGTCGGCCGAGACGACGTTCAGATTGCGCCGGGCGAGGTCAAGGACGACGGAGGACCGCAGCTGGGTCGGGTCGGACAGTGAGACGGTCACCGTCTTCCCTTCCGGCCGTACGAGGACGGATGCCGGGCCGTCCGAGGTGAGCTCCTGCACGGATCCGGCGGTCCAGAAGTTCGCGGCGAGCAGCCCGTCAGCGCAGCGGCGTACCGCGTGCACGGCGGTGGAACGGGCGATCAGTTCCACCGGGGGAGCGGCCGAGAACTGCTTCGTCCGCTCGGCGGAGGCGGCCGGGGCCTGGAGCCAGAAGTAGCCGGCCCCGTCCGGTGCGGACCCGTGGTCCTGCCACAGCGTCAGATACGGGCGGGTCACGGAGGTGTCCGTGCCGTACTTGAGGTTGATCTCGCGCCAGGTGGCCGTCCGCTCCTCGCGCAGCCCGTGCAGGGTGACAGGTTCGGGGAAGACATAGCCGCCGGTCCCTGCGAGATGCAGCCACCGCACCTTGTCCAGCTGCGCCGACCACCCGGTGTCCGCCCCGGCGGCCTGACCGTTGACGAGGAGCGCCGCCGCCGGGTCCCGCAGTTTCCGGTTCTCCACGATCGTCTCGGCGGTCCCCTCCTCGGCACTGATCCCGGAGCCGACGCACGCGATGACGTCGTCGAGGCAGAACCAGCTCTTGAGACCGTGCAGCGAACTGCCGAACGCCCGCAGTTCCATGCCGTACGCACCGAGTGTCGTGCCGGGCAGCGCGGCGCCGCCGGCCCAGTCGGCGGTGCTCGTGGTGCGCTGCCCCGCGGCATCGGCGGGCCGGCCCGCGAGGACGGTGGTGCCGGGCAGCCGCGCGGGATCGACGGTCGGCCAGTAGTCCTCGCTGTAGTGGCCGAGGTCGTCCGTGTACAGGAGCACCATGCCGTCGGAGAGGTGCCAGGCGTGCAGGTTCTCGTTCTGGATCGACTCGTAGTTGTAGATCCGCGACGAGTACGCCGAGATCCCGAGGGCGAACGAGGGCCGGTGGTGGGCCGCCTTGTCCATCCGCGGATGCTGCTTGTGGGCGACCAGCGGGCCGCGGGCCGGCACCGGCGAGGCGATGACGTTCCGGGCCGCGACGAGCGAGGCGAGGTCGGTGACGGCGAGGAAGTCGCGGTACGTGTCCTCGGCGATCCACTGCTTGACCAGGGCGGTGAACCGGTCGGCGGTCTCCCCGGGGAAGCTCGGGATCAGCCGCACCACGGCCTCGATGACCGTCTGCGCGGAGGCGTGGCCCTGCTTGCTGGGCCGGGCGATCTCGCGCCCGCAGACCGATGCCATCACATCGCCGCGCGCCAGCAGCGGATCGAAGCCCTCGTCCACCCAGAGCCGTACGTTGTCGAGATCGGGGTCGGTCACCGTCCACGAGGTGCCCGCGAGGAGGTTCAGCAGCCGGGACAGGTTGTTCAGCAGTTCCTTGCCGTAGCCGCCGTTGTACGGGTGCTTGTAGTGCTGGAGGAACGAGCCGTCGGAGTAGAAGCCCTCGCCCGTGCCCTCGGACGCCGCACTCGCGTCGTTGAAGGCGAGGACGCTGTTGGCGCCCGAACCCTCGACGTCCGAAAGAGCGTCACGGACCCGGGCGAGGTCCTCGCCGCTGTCGCGGAGCACCGCGTTCACGGCGACGACGGTCGAGATCCACACCCGGTTGGCGCCGGTCGCGATCTGCCGGTCGGCCCGCCAGAGGTTCGGGTCGGGCGTGTAGCCGCGGACCGCCGCGTTGATCCGGTCCAGCCGCTCCGTACCGAGTACGTCGTACAGCAGCACGGCCGCGTCGTTGAGGGCGAGCGCCGAGCCGATCTCCCAGTCCCAGTCGTTGTCGAACCGCGCGTGCTCCGGCCCGTACCGGTGCGTCAGCATCCAGTCGATGCCGGCCAGGAGCAGGTCGCGGAGCGCGGCGTCGCCGTACTGGACGGTGCCGGGGACGGCCCACGCCGTCGCGACGGTCGCCAGGCGCTTGAACGAAGTCGTCACATGGTTGGAGAGCGTGGTGCTGGTCAGGTCGGGGAACAGCCCGTCGGTACGGGCCGGATCCAGGCCCTTCCCGGACGTCGTCGCGGCCTTGGCGATGCGGGCGACGGCGGCGGCGATCCGCGCGTCCGCGAGGTCGAGACCGGGGCCGCCGGTGAGCAGTGTGTGCCACCGGGCCCGCAGCGAGGCTGCGTCGTCGACCGGGACCGCGGCGCGCGCGGTGCCTGCCGTGAGCGTGAGTGGCAGGGCGGCGGCTGCGCCGAGCGCCGCCGCACCGGCGAGCACAGTGCGGCGGGTGGTGCCTCTGGTGGTGCCTGGATTCATGATGCGGCCCTCACAGAAGGTGTCGGCGGTCGACGGCCGCGGCGAGCGCCGCATGGCCGGAAGGACTGGGGTGGAGCCCGTCGCCGCTGTCGTACGCGGGCAGCATCCGCTCCGGGTGGTCCGGATCGCGCAGGGCCGCGTCGAAGTCGGCGACGGCGTCGAAGACCCGGCCGGTCCGCACGGCGGCGTTGATGTGCTGCCGCACCGTCTCGAGCCCGGGCGTCCAGCGGGTCCAGCCGCCGAACGGGGCGATGGTCGCGCCGACCGCGCGCAGACCGGCGTCCCGGGCACGGAGAACCAGTTGTCGGTAGCCGGCCAGGACGAGTGCGGGGTCCATCTGGCTGGGCGGCTGCTGGAGGTCGTTGACCCCGAGATGGATCAGCACGGTCCGCAGCCCGGGCAGGGACAGCACATCGCGGTCGAACCGGGCCTGTCCGCCCGGCCCGAACCGGGCGTCGTCCAGCAGCACACGGTTGCCGCTGATCCCGAGATCGGCGACCGCGGCCCCGGGCAGGCGCCGGGCCAGTTGGTCGGGCCAGCGCAGATCGGAGTCGTCGGGTGTGCCCACGCCCTCCGCGATGGAGTCGCCCAGCACCGCGACCACCGGGCCGTGTGCGCCCGTCACCTCGACACCTGTCAGCAGGAACACCGAAGTGGTGCGCTCCCCGTCGACGTCGTGCGAGGCATGGGTGTTGCGGTGGAAGGACAACGGGCCGGTGGGGCCCGGCAGTTCGGTGCGAACCGTCAGCAGGGAGCCCTCGGGGGCCCGCAGCCCTCCGACGGCGTCACTGGTGAGCGAGGCGCCCGCGGCGAGCCAGGCCTGCCGCTGCCCGCCGAACGTCACGGATCTGCCGTCCGCGGTCACCGGGCCGATGAGGACCGGCACCGTTCCGAAGGCGTGGCCGTAGCGCAGCCGGACCTGTCCACCGGCCGACAGCCGTACGTGCGCGGTGAAAGTGCCCTGTGTCAGACCGGTACGTGCCACCGTGTCGGTGGGGGTCGGCGCGGTCTGCGCGGTCGCCCACGACGTCGCCCAGCGTGAGCGGCGGGCAGCGCGGCCCGTTCCGTCGGCGGCCTGCGCGCCCGGCGCCGTCGCCACGACCGCGGCCAGCCCGGCCGCCGCCGTCAGTACCCCGCGTCTCGCGGGCCCGGGCCCGCTCACTGGGGGCACGCACCGGTCGGGGCGTACTCACTGCCGTAGGTGCCCACAGCGTCGCCACCGGTGTTCCCGCTCATCGTGTTCGTGCAGACGGGGCCCTGCGGGGTGCGCATGAACTTGATCCCGCCGCCGGCGTTGCCGGTGATCGTGTTGCCGTAGACGCTGGTGTCGATGCCGTCGGTCGCGGTGTCACCGCCGAGCCGGATGCCCGCGCCGACGTTGTCGTGGATGGTGTTGTAGCGGAAGATGTTGCCGCTGCCCCGCGCGTCCAGGCCCCCGGAGCTGGAGTCCTTCTGCTGGCTGCAGTCGTTGTACTCGACGTAGTTGTTGGTCGAGTTCTCCTTCACGTCGACGCACTCGTTGCCGCGCGTCGCGATGGTGTTGTGGTGGATGCGGTTGTTCCTGCTGACGTCGGCGGCCGCGTCGGGGGCGCCGTTCGCGCCCTGCTGCTCGGGGGCCGTGCCGAGGTAGATGCCCTCGCCGTTCTTGCCGCCGCCGCCGAACTTGAAGTCGGCGACGCCGCAGTCGGTGATGGTGTTGCCGGATATGTCGGCGCCGGTCACCAGATAGCGCACCCGCAGGCACTCGTCGGCGGCGTTCCTGAGGGTCATCCCGGTGATGCGCAGGCCGCCCACTCCGTTGCCGGGCGTCGTGCTCATGACATATACGAGCTTGAGGCGGTACCCCGTCACGTCGGTGGACGACCCGTGCAGCCCGTCCACCGTGAAGCCGCTCAGTGTCGTCGAATCGTGCTGCACCTGAATGATCCGGGCGTCGCCCGCCCCCTTCACCACGGCGTTCGCCGGGCCGGTGATCGTGACGCCGGCGCGCTTGGTGACGACATCCTGCTTGTACGTACCGGCGGCGAGGTTCACCACCGCCCCCGTCGGGGCCAGATCGACGGCCTTCTGGATCGTGGCGAGCGGGGAGCCCGCCGACGTACCGGAGTTGCTGTCGCTGCCGGCCGGCGACACGTAGTAGGCGGTGGCGGTGGCGGCTGCCACCGACGGCGGGGGGAGGACGAGCGGGGCGCCGAGGGCGAGTGCGGCGACGAGGGCGGTGCGCAGTGCGTGGCTCATGAGGCGTGCCTCCTGGGGTCGGCGAAGGACAGAGCGAGCAGTACGGGAATGCTCGGGCCGAGCAGCAGCGGCCCCAGCGGTACGACGAGGGAGAGGAGCACGGCGGAGACCACCGCACCGAGCAGGGCGGTGCCGCGGGCGGCCGAACCGAAGCCGAGCGCCAGCGCACCGCGTGTCCAGGCGCTGACCGTGCCGTCCGGCGCCTGGCCCGCCTCGGCGGCGAGCGCCACATGATGGATGACCAGAGCGGCCGCGATGCCCGCCTGCGCGGCGAGCAGGACGAAGCTCCATGGCTCCGAACGGCCCAGCAGATGAACGATGTTGGCGGCCAGCACGCCTCCGGCCGCCGTGGACACGAGGGAGTGCCGCCACAGCGCCCGCCAGTACCGCGGGAACGCCGTGAACGTGTGGACGAAGCAGCGGCTGTCCCCTTCGGCCCGCCACCGCTGGAGCCCGTGGGCCATCGCGGCGAGCGCGGGAAGCCAGGTCACCACTCCGAGCGACAGCACGGCGAACGCGGCCCCGGCGGCGGCCGGGTAGGCCACGAACTCCAGCCGGCGCAGCAGCGTCGGCCAACCGGACGAGAGGGTTGCCTGCATGATCAGCCGACCTTTCCTGTGTACGGCTCCGCCACGTCGAGGAGCGTCCTGCCGTCCAGCTCCAGCCGGGTCGCCGCCACCACCCATGGGGCGCCGCCGTCCGTGAGCAGCACGGCGGCCGCGTCGGCGTGGACACCGGTGCAACGGATCCGCCGGGCGACGGGGGAGAGCAGCACGGTCTCCGTACCGAAGGTCACGCCCTGGCCCTCCGAGCAAGGGACGCGCGAGGCGTCGGTGTCCGTGCCGGGCGCGATCGTGGTGAGGAACAGCCCGTCGGGTGACGGTTTCGACGTCGAACTCAGCGTGTGCAAAATGCGGGTGAGGCGAAGCTCCGGTGTGCTGGAGGTCGGATTGGCCTCCACCTCGGTGACCTTCCCGGTGACGCGGGCATCGGCCGGTGCGAACTGCCGCCACCGTGCCGAGGCGGCCCCGGAGCGGATCAGCCGGCTTCCGTCCTGCTGCGGCTCGGTGGGCCGGTCGGTCTGGAGCAGGAACGTCCACTCCCGTGCGGCGTCCGCCTCGGCGAGGTCCAGCAGGACCAGGCGCCCCGAGGGGGTGAGGACCAGCGTCCGGTCGAGCCGCCGTACCCCCAGCGCGGGGTCGTACATCGCGGCGATCTCGGCCGTGGAGTGCGCCCATCGGCAGTCGGCGGAGACCAGCACATCGCGTTGCCGGGCCTGCCGCTCGAAGGGGATGTCCCGGTACACGTGGTACCGGTCCTCGTCCGCGTACCCCTGCCCGTCCACCAGCAGCAGGTTGTGATGAGCGGCCCGCTTGCGGTTGCTGTATCCCTCGTCCACCGCAAGGAACGCACCCTGCGAGATCAGCACGAACGAACCCGAATCGGGGTGATGGTGCCCCTGGTTGAGAGTGTCCCAGCCCTTCTCCGCCCGGTGTTTCCCGGAGGCCTCCCATGCCCGGTGGCCGCCGCCCGGGCTGGCCTTGAACGACACCAGAGTGGCGTCGTCCTCCCAGCCGGTGCGCGCGGCCAGCAGGCCGAGGTCCGGGAAGAACGCCCGGGTCTCGGTGGGCCGGGCCGACGGCACGGACGGGTCGTACCAGAGGTATTCGAGGTAGGCCTCCGGCAGGATCCCCGGCCGCACCCCACTCTCGGCCGCCTCCTGCCACAGCAGTTCGCCCGATGCCAGATCGCCCATCCACTGGGCCTCGGGGATCGCGTACTGGGCCGCGAGCCGGTAGTAGAGCCCGGCGCTGTGGCCGCTGCGCCGGTCGTGGCAGTCGCCGTGGTCGACGTTGAACGCGAATCCGGGCGCCGTCTGGTGCAGCCGGTAGCGGAACGTACGGGAGAGGAAGCTGCCCCTGTCCCACCAGTCGATGCCTTCCGCCTCCTGCAGAAGATCCAGGTGGACGGCGAGGAAGGGCACACCGTAGCGCCAGTAGACGACGCCCTCGGCATGCGATCCGTCCTCGGGCATCAGGTCCAGGACGGTCCCGAGGTTGTCCTTCGCGCGCTCGGTCCACTCCTCCTTGCCCAGCACGTAGCCTGCCGTGGCCAGCCCCGCGTAACAGATCCAGTTGTGGTTCTGCCAGTACGACGACGACCACCATCTGCCCTCGCTCGCCACCGCGAACTCGTACATCCGCCGCCCCTGGAGCAGCAGTTTGTACCGCAGCAGCGCCTGTACACCCTCCGGCAGGTCGTCGCCGAGCCAGCGGTAGGCGAGGGCCAGGTGGTGCAGCAGCCAGCCGGCGTCCAGGTCGTGGTCCGGCATATGGGCCCTGCCCCAGTGCGGCAGCCGCACCGCGGCCTCGATCCAGCGCAGGCTCTCCGCCAGATGCGCCGGGTCACCGCCGGCCCGGTAGGCCAGGGCCGGGTTGGAGGCGGCGGGGCCGAGCCACGTGATGCTGGCCAGAGGGTGCGTACGGGGCGGGGTCAGCCCGCAATGGCGGGCAGCCTCCTCGTACAGCCGCACCTCCTGCGCGGGACGCGGGCCGGGCGGCGGGGTCGCCGAGAGAAGCAAGGGTCAGTCCTCCGTCCGGAAGGTCGCGGTACTGCCGTCGGCAAGCCGGACCGTCAGCCCGTCCGCGTCCAACTGCACGTCGGTCACCGCAGGCCCGGCCGACGCGGCCTGGTAGACCGAGGCGAAGGTGACCCTGTCGGTGTCGGCGGTGAAGTCCACCCGGGTGCGCATGCGTTGCGGATCGTCCGCCGTGCCGGGGCCCGGCCGGCTCACCGCGCGTACCGGAACGGCCGCCCGGTGCGTGTGCCAGCCGTGCAGCATCTCGTCGCCGTACCAGGTGGTGCGTACCGTGCCCGCTGCCTGGACCTGAACGTCCAGCGCGGAGCCCGGGCGCAGCTGAGCGCTGATGCGACGGGGCTGATCCGCCGCCACGGTGAGCAGGTCCACCAGACAGCCGGGGCCGGCCACGATCCGTCTGACCCCGCGCACACCTTCGTACGCCGTGGTCACCTCGGCGGTGACGGAGAGGCCGTCCGAGGCGAGCAGGGCTCCCGCGCACTCCGCCTGTTCGCGACCGTCCACACGGAACGCCGGATGGGCCTCGGCCGACGCGTACAGATCACGGAACTCGGCGTGGGCGTAGGGCACCTGGCCGGGATCGGGCTGCCACGGCGTGGTGTCGCCGTAGAGGTAGAGAGACAGTTTGTCGCGGTGACCGTGCGATCCGCCGTGCGGGCCGAAGTCCAGCAGGGCGTGGATGCCCGCGACGCGCAGCACCGCATAGCCGGCCGCGCCGAACAGTGTGAGCGCACCGGGCGCCGGGCGCTCCGGGAGCGGCGGCCCGGTGAACCAGCCGCCCAGTTCCCGGTCCAGCCCGTCGTCGCCCGTACCCAGCTCCGCCCTGGCCCGGCCGGCCACCGCGTCCAGCGCGGCTGAGGGCACCAACTGCTGTGCGAGAGCGACAAGTTCGAGCCACTCCGAAGCCAGCGGGTCACGCAGATACGGGCCGTCGTGCAGCGCGGGCAGGATGCCGCCCGGCGTGGCGATCGCCGCCAGCACGTCAGTCATCCTTGCCAGCACGTCCACCACATCCGCCGGGAGGGCCGCGGGATCGGTGCCGCGCAGGGCCAGCAGCGCCGCCCGCAGCACGAACCCGTGGTAGTAGGTGCTGCCTTCCCACTCCCAGCCGTCCTCGGCGACCGCGACCCGCAGATGCGCGTACAGCCCGCTGTCGCCCTCCAGCCACTCCTTGCCGCCGCCCCACTCCTGCCCGCGCACCGCCGCGGCCCCCCGCCCGGCGGCCACGCCCGCGGCGTTCAGCCAGGCGGTGTAGTTGGAGGCGAGCTGCCCCTTGCCGATCAGTACGGCGCGGGCATCGAGCGCCGCCCGCTCCAAGGAGTCCAGCAGCGGCAGCACCCCGGACAGGTCGTCCGTGCCGTCCTCGGCGAGCGTCAGGACGGTGTGCCCGATGTTCACCGCCCAGATCGCGTCGGTCAGTGCCTGGTGGAAGAGCCGGCCGCGCAGCATCCAGCCCTGCGCCTCACCGTGTGCCGCGGTGGCCAGCTCCTCGTACAGAGCGGTGTACTCGACGAGCCGTGCCACCGCCTCTCCGCGCTTTCCGCGGTGGGCGAGCACCCTCAGGTGCCGCGCCCACGCCTGGTGCGACAGCACCAGCCAGGCACCGCGCACCGCCTCGTTGTCCACCCGGCAGCCGTACGCGCACCGCGCGCCGCCCTCCGGGAACACTCCGCCGAGCACATCGCCGTGGTCCAGCTCCACCCCGTGCGCCGGGCAGACGTACGCGTGCCACCAGCCGCCGCGCTCCCGCGCGATCCGCCTCAACGCGGCCATACGCCACCGTCGATGTCCACCGTGGTCGCGGTGAGGAAGCCGGACGAGGGTGAGGCCAGGTGCACCACGGCCGAGGCGACGTCCTCGGGCGTGCCGGCCCGGCCCACCGGGATGCCCGCCTCCATCGCCTCCTGCGCCGCCGGCGCGGTGAACGTGTCGTGGAAAGCGGTGCCCTTGATGAAGCCGGGGGCGACGGTGTTCACCGTGATGCCGCTGCCGCCCAGCTCCTTGGCGAGGCCCTTGGTGAAGCCCCGGATGCCGGCCTTGGCGGCCGCGTAGGCAACCGAGCCGGGGCCGCCGCCGTTGTGCGCGGCCAGCGAAGACATCGTGATGACGCGCCCGGCGGACGACTCCTTCAGATGCGGCAGCGCCGCCCGCACCGTACGGAACGTCGAGGTCAGGTTGGTGTCGATGACCCGGTCGAAGTGGTCGTCGGACATCTCGGCGATGGTCGCCCGCCCGATCAGATGGCCGGCGTTGCAGACCAGGACGTCCAGCCCGCCGAGGAACCCGGTGGCCTCCTCGACCAGGCGGTCCACTTCGGCCGTCACCGTCGCGTCGGCCTGGAACGCCTTGGCCTTGCGGCCGAGCGCCTCGATCGCCGAGACCGTCTTCGCGGCCTCGTCGGCGGAGGAGTGGTAGTGGACGGCGACATCGGCGCCGGCCTCGGCCAGAGCGACGGCGATGGCGCGGCCGATACCGTGGCCGGCCCCGGTCACCAGCGCGCGGGAACCTTGGAGATCAGCAGACATGGGGGGTAACCCTTTCGGTATCCGGCCCTTGAGGACCGGGGCCGGTCACTTGAGACCGGCGGTGGCGAAGCCCTGCACGAAGTAGCGCTGGCCGATCAGGAAGAGAACGACCATGGGCAGGGTGGCGAGCGTGGTGCCCGCCATCAGGAAGTGCCACTGGGGGCCGTTCTCCGTCTTGAAGACGGAGAGCCCCACCTGGATGACCCGCAGACTGTCCGTCCGGGTCACCAGCAGCGGCCACAGGAAGTTGTTCCAGGACGATTCGAAGGTCAGCAGCGCCACCGTGATGAGCGCGGGCTTGACCTGCGGCGTCATGATCCGGGCGTAGATCCGGAACTCGCCCAGACCATCCAGCCGGGCGGCCTCCTCCAGCTCCACCGGCAGGTCCAGATAGAACTGCCGGAAGAGGAAGACCGCGAACGGGGTGACCGCACCGGGCACGATGAGCGCCCACCACGTGTCGAGCCAGCCGCTGCCGCCCTGCCCGAACAGGTCGTTCCCGCCGGCCAGTGGCATGAAGCGGACGATCAGGAACTCGGGCAGCACCTTGGTGTACGTGGGGATCATCAGGGCCGCGATGAAGAGGTAGAAGATGACCTCGCTGCCCCGGAACCTGATCCGGGCCAGCGCGTACCCGGCCATCGAGGCGATCAGCAGGTTGAGCACGGTGTGGCTGAACGCGATGATGAAGCTGTTGCGGGCGTACGTGGCGAAGGGCGCGGCCTTCAGCGCCTCGGTGTAGTTGCCGAAGTCCCAGTGTTCCGGCAGCAGTCCGGCGTCCTGCGACGCGATCTCCACCGGGGTCTTGAGCGAGGTCAGCACCATCCAGATGAACGGCACCACCATCAACAGGGAGATGACGGACAGCGTCGCATAGAGCGCGATCCGACCGGCTGAGACCGGCTTCCGCTTCACCTCGGGGCGGGGCGGCTGCGCGGCCCCGGGCTTGTGCAGCTCAGCTGTGGCCACGGGTACCTCCCATGATCCGCCGGTTGACCAGGGTGAAGCCCATCAGCAGGACGAACAGCACCAGGGACTGGGCGCAGGCGTAGCCGACACGGAATTCCCGGAAGGCGGACTTGTAGATCTCGTACGTCATCATCGTGGTGCTGTTGGCCGGCCCGCCTTCGGTGAGGATGTAGATCTGGTCGAACGACTGGAACGCGCTGATCATCGAGGTGATGAGCACGAAGAACGTCGCGGGCTTCAGCAGCGGCACGGTGATCGAGAAGAACTGCCGCGCCTTGGACGCCCCGTCCACCGAAGCGGCTTCGTACAGCTCCTTGGGCAGCGACTGGAGCGCGGCCAGGTAGATGAGCATCTTCATGCCGATGCCCTGCCAGACTCCGACCAGGATCACCGAGGGCAGTGCCCAGGTGGTCGACGAGAGCCAGGCCGGACCGTCGATCCCGACGAACGAGAGCAGGGCGTTGAACAGCCCGTTGCCCGGGTTGTAGATCCACAGCCAGACCAGCGCGATCGCCACCGTGGCGGTGACCTGCGGCAGGAAGATCGCGGTACGGAAGATGCCGCGCGCCTTCAGTCCGGTGTGCAGGGCGAGCGCCAGCAGCAGCCCCAGCACCATGCCGAACGGCACGGTGAAGAAGGTGTAGATGACGGTGTTGACGATGGACTTGCGGAACACCGCGTCGTCCAGCATCTCCCGGAAGTTGTCGAGTCCCACGAACTGCGGCGGCGTCAGCACGTCGTACTTCGTGAAGGCCAGGACGACCGAGGCGACGACCGGCAGGCCTATCCACAGGGCTGCGTGCAGCAGGGCGGGCGCCACCATCAGCATGCCGGCCCGCTGCCTGCGGCGCCCCGGACCCGTCGGGGTCCTGCCGGCACGCCGCTTGGCGGGCCGGGTGTTCTCAGGCGGGGAAGGCGGCCGCGCGGGCCGGGCCTTCAGTGCGGATACAGCTCCCACAGTGGCGCCTCACATCCGGCCGATGGCGGCCTCGGCGAGACGGCCGAGTTCCGCGATGGCGTCCTTCGCGGACTGACCGCCCACGATCGCCGGCTCCAGCGTCGGCTTGATCTTCTCGCGGATCTCCATCCAGGCCGCGGTGCCGCCCTCGGAGCAGGCGGCGCTCATGCTCTGGAGGGAGAGATCGACGAACTTGTTCTCCTTGACGTACCCGGACTCGTTGAGATCCTTGAGCCCCGGCACCGAACCGCGCTGCTTCGCGGCGCCCAGGATCGAGTCGGGGGTCGCGAGGTACTCGACCAGGGCACGCGCCGCCGCCGGGTGCTTGGAGCTCGCCGACTGGGTGACGAGCGTGCCGCCCTGGAGCATCGCCGGCCTGCGGTTGGCCAGGATGAACGCGCCGAGCGTGTCGTCCTTCAGCAGTTCCGGGTTCTGCTCACGGACCTGCTCCCACAGGGCGCTGGTCGTCATCATCATCGACGCCCTGCCCGTCTGGACGTTCGTCGGAGCGCCGGGGTCCGTCTTCTTGGCGTACTCGGCGGAGCCGTCCTTGATCAGGTCCTTGAAGAACTCCAGCGCCTCGACGCCCCGGCTGTCGGTGAACAGCACCTTCTTGCCGTCGGCACTGAACAGCTGACCGCCGTTGGTGAACAGGAAGGTCTCCCAGCACTGGCGCAGATCGATGGAGAACGGGTCGAAGCCGATCCGGCTGTCCTTCGTCAGCTGCTTCGCCACGGCCCGCAGTTCGGCCCAGTTGGCCGGAGTCTTCTTGATCCCCGCCTCGGCGAAGTGGTCCTTGCGGTAGACGACGATGCGGGTGTCGAGGACCACCGGCAGGGCGTACAGCTTGCCGTCGTAGCGCGACGGTTCCAGCACCCGCTTCTCGTAGTCGTGCGCGGTGGCGAACCTCTCGGGCAGCGGGGCGATCGCCTTCTTGGCGGCGAACGGCGGGATCCAGCCGACCCCCATCATCAGGACGTCGGGCAGCAGGCCGCCGGCCATCCCCGTGGTGATCTTCTCGTTGAGGTGCGCGTACGTGGTGTAGTCCACGTTCACCTTGACGTCCGGATACTTCTTCCGGAAGCCGCCGAGGATCTCCTTCTCCAGCAACGTCTTGCCGTTGGCGTTCTCGTAGATCGGGGTGAGCAGCGTGATCTCGCCCTCGGCGGGACCGTCGGCGGAGCCGGCCGCGGTGGAGCCGGTGCCGCAGCCGGAGAGTGCGGCCGCAGCCGTACCGGCGCCGATGGCAGCGAGCAGCGACCGTCGTTTGAGTTCCATTGGGCACCCCTTTTGAGGTGGAGGCAGTGGATCGATCCAGCGATGGCAACCCGGCCATGGCTGGGAAGCGCTGGTAAATCGATGCACTGAGACTAAGAACGCCTCAAGAGGCTCGTCAACAGCTGATGCACAACAATTTTCTGGGAAGTTAACGGGTGTACCGGTGAAGAGAGTTCAGTAAATCGGTACACTAGTGTGGCTGAACACGTTCCGAACCGGAGGTGGCATGAGCGGGGTAACGATCCATCAGGTCGCGGAGGCTGCGGGTGTCTCCGCCAGCACCGTCTCGAACGTCCTCAACGGGCGTACGGACCGTATGCAGGCGGCGACCCTGGCCCGCGTGGAGCAGGTGATCGAGCAGCTCAGCTACCGGCCCAACCGCGCTGCGCGCATGCTGCGCACCGGCCGGATCAAGGTCATCGGCCTGATCGTGCCGTCCGTCGCCAACCCCTTCTGGGGCGCGCTCGCCCGGGAGCTGGAGGCCATCGCGCTGGCCGAGGGTTACCACGTACTGCTCTGCAACAGCGAGCGAGATCCGGCCCGTGAGCTCAAGTACGGCGAGGAGCTGCTGGCCGACGGGGTGAGTGGCGTGGTGCTCTGCTCCTCGCTGCCCTCGCTCGACCATGTGGCGCCGCTGCTCGGCCGGGGTCTGAAGATGGTCGCCTTCGACCGCACCGCCCAGGCGGGCGACCCGCCGTCACTCGCCTCCATCAGCGTCGACAACGCGATGGGAGCCGAGCTCGCCACCCGTCATCTGCTCGAACTGGGCCACCGCCGACTGGCGTTCGTCTCCGGCTCGGTCAACAGCGTCAACCGCCGCGAGCGCCTGCGCGGCTTCCGGGCCGCCCTGGAGTCGGCGGGTCTCGACCCGGCCGACGCGATCGTGTGGCCCGGCGCCGACACCACCGAGTTCGGCGACAAGGACGCGGCCGAACTGGGGCGCAGGGCCGCCCGTGAACTGCTGTGCGGCCCGCGCCCGCCGACGGCGTTCGTCGCCATCAACGACATGTGCGCCATCGGGATCTGCCGGGGCGCGAAGGATGCCGGCCGCAACGCCGGGCAGGACGTCTCCGTGGTCGGGTTCGACGACATCCTGCTCGCCGACCTCTTCGAGCCGCCGTTGACCACGGTCCGCCAGCCGCTGCCGGAGATGGCCGCCGAGACGTTTCAGCAGCTGCGAGCCCGTATCGACTCGGCGCCGGTTGCCGGGCGTTCGCTGCTGATCAGGCCGAGGCTCGTGGTCCGGGAGTCGACGGCGCCCGCACCCGTCGAGGTGGCGGCGCCGGGTGAGGTCATGGCGCGCCGGTGAGGCACCCGGCACGCGTCGCCGCCTTGCTCGGTCCCGCACACGAACGACACGAGGGCGCCGTCCGGGAGACGGTGCCCTCGCGCCGATGGCCGGCGGGATCTGCGGGAGCGCCGCCGCGCCCCGCGCCCGCACGTGGTGCGGAAGGTGGGTCAGGAGGTGGTGCAGGCGCCGATGGTGGGCGCCGAGGTGTTGCCGTTCGTCATGACGGTGAACCCGAAGGACGTGGAGGCGCCGGCGGCCAGGCTGCCGTTGCCGTTGGGCTTCATGGTCATCACGTTGCCGCTGCTGTCCCAGGACGGCGAGCCGTTCCAGGTCGTGGCGATCTTCTGCGGTGACGTCACGGTCACGGGCACCGTCCAGGTGCTGATAGCCGAGCTGCCCGCCGTGATGGTCACCTGACCGTTGAAGCGGTCGCCCCAGGTGTTGGTCTTGGTGTAGGTGGCCGTGCACGCGCCGCTGCCACTGCCGCCGTCACCTCCGCCGCTCGTTCCGCCCAGTGCCGCGAGCACGGCGGTGTACGCGGGCTTCTTGCCGTAGTTGTCGTCGAAGAGCAGCGGGGTGCCGCTGCTGCGCCACGAGTACTTGTCGGGGATGCCCCATACGGTGATGCCGTTGCACCGCGTCACGGCCAGGCAGGCGTTGACGACCTTGGTGTAGCTGGCGGCCTGTGCCGACCCGGAGCCCTCGATGTCCAGTTCGGTGACCTGCACATCGACACCGAGATCGGCGAAGCGCTGCAGATTGGCCTGGTAGTCCGAGGGGACGGGGGAGTTGCTGTTGAAGTGTGACTGGAAGCCCACGCAGTCGATCGGCACACCGCGCTGCTTGAAGTCCTTCACCATGGCGTAGACCGCGTTGCTCTTCGCGTTCTGGCCGTCGGTGTTGTAGTCGTTGTAGCAGAGCTTGGCCCCCGAGTCGGCGGCCCGGGCGGTGCGGAACGCCTCCTCGATGAAGCCGTTGCCGAGCTTGTCCTGGAAGGGTGAGCTGCGCCTGGCCCCGCTGCTGCCGTCCTGGAAGGCTTCGTTGACGACGTCCCAGGCATAGATCTTGCCCTTGTAGTGCGCCATCACCTGGTTGATGTGGTTGTTCATCGCCGAGCGCAGATCGGTGGCGCCGAGCCCGCTGACCCAGCCCGGCAGCTGGGAGTGCCACACCAGTGTGTGACCACGGACCTTCATGCCCTTGCCCTGGGCATGGCTGACGATCTGGTCCGCGGAGCCGAAGTTGAAGCTGTTGCGGGAGCCCTCGACGGCATCCCACTTCATCTCGTTCTCCGGGGTCACCATGTTGAACTCGGTGTCCAGGGTGGAGGCGTACGCAGACTCGCCCAGGTGGTTGGCGGCCACGGCGGTGCCGAAGTATCGGCCCTTGGCGGCGGCCGACGCCCCGAGCGTCGTGGCGGCCTCGGCGGTACCGGCGAGCGAGAGGGCCCCGGCTGCTGCGAGCAGGCCCGCTGTGGCGAGTACGCCGGCCCTGCGTGCCCGTGAGCGCAGCTGTGGGCGTGCGGCTTCGCCACCGTGCGATGAATGGACGATCACTTTCCAACACCTTCTTCCTGTCGCCGGGCGCCATGAGTGGGCCGCCCGGGTGGGGGTGGACTGTGCGTGGAGCGGCTCGCCCGCCACGGAGAAACTCCGCCCAAAGGCGGTTCCGTGGCGAGAAGTTGATCGGTGATGCAGGGAGCGAGGGAGAGTATGCGCGAGCCTGCGTGACGCGTCAACGTCGCATTTTCGAAATATTTCGACAGGGTGAACCGCTGCGAAGTCGCACTCTGTGGCTCTGAACTGCCACTATCTGCCCTCTGCCCAGGCGTCCTCAGGTGCGGGAGGGGACGCATGCGTACATTCGGTTCCGAGAGTTACGAAAGGATTCCGAATCACCGCCGTGGTGATGGATGGGATGTCGCGGCAATCACGAAACCTGGCCCAAGATACTTCTAGCTGACCTGGTGTTTTCGCGTCGGTGTCAGCAAATGGACGGGCGTGGGAATCGAAATCGAGGAAGAATCCGTCGAAATATTTCGATGGAAAAAGAATCTTGAATCCCGGATGCTCTCAGGGCTTCCCGTGGCACGATCGGTTTCTCCGCAGCCGGACGAGGCGTCCGCTGCACTGCACGGAGGAATACATGTCGACACGCTGGAGTCTCACGATCGACTGTGCACACCCCGCGCAGCTGGCGGAGTTCTGGGCGCTCGCCCTCGGCTACGCGCAGAGGCCGCCACCGAAGGGCTTCAGCAGCTGGGAGGAGTGGTTCGCGCACCACTACGTCCCGGAGGAGGAGTGGGACGACGGTGCCTACCTGTCCGACCCGGACGGCGAGGGGCCCGCCCTGTCCTTCATGAAGGTGCCCGAGTCGAAGGCAGGGAAGAACCGGCTGCACGTGGACGTGCAGGCCGGCGGGGGCCGCGAGGTGCCGTGGGAGGTGCGGTGGCCTCGCGTACTGGAAGCGCTCGGGCGGCTGACTGCGGCGGGCGCGCGGGTCCTCCATGAGCACCAGACCGGGGGCAGGCCCGATCACTATGTGATGGCGGACCCGGAGGGCAACGAGTTCTGCCTGCTGTGAGGGCCGGCCTGTGCCCCTCGCTCCGGGGCTGCGCCTGCTCGGTGGGCTGCCGGGCCTCCTCGAGTACGCCGCCGCCGACCAGCTCTGTCATGGAGGCGATCACGACCACCCGCCCGGACGCTGCCGTGGAGTGGGACAGCCCTGAGGCAGGCGCGTGCGTCTCGACTGCAGGAAGACGCCTCCCGGCGTCCCCCGTGCCCGCCGGCCGAACCCCGAGGCCCCGGACCGCCGTGGCGCTGCGCACCCAGAGGGAGATGGCGCTTGCCCCCACCACAGGGTGTGCCGGGTGCGGGGACGACCGGACACCGCCCGGCAGGCCCCGCGCGGGGCGGCCGGCCGCACACGCCCGGTCGCCCCGGCCCCCGGGTGGATGTGCTCAGTCCGCCGAAGGGGCCCAGCCGTCGGCCTCGATGCGCCGCGCGTCTCCGGGACGTGCCTCGTCGAAGACCGTACGTCCGCCGTCCTCGACCCTGATGGCGTCCACGTACACCCCGCGGCCGACGTACAGCTGATCAGTGGTGTACCGCCAGCGCAGGCGTACCTCCCCGCCGTGCCATGGCGCGAGGTCCGCCTCCAGCCGGTGCCATACCCGGCCCGCATAGCCGGACACCGATCCCGTGGGGTGCGGCTCGGGCTGCTCCGTCCGCTTCGGCGAGGCAGGACCGGTGGTGAAGGGGACCGGCTGCCAGGTGCTTCCGCCGTCCGCCGACCCCTCCAGGAAGAGGAAGTCGGAACCGGGCTCGGTGTCCCACCACAGGGCGCAGTCCAGCCGGGCCCGCGAGGACTTCAGGCCGAGCGGCGGGAGCGCCAGAGTGGCCGACGAGGCGCCGGCCATACCGGAGAACCATGCCGTACGGCCCCGGGCCGGGCGGACCGCGACGGCCCGGGCCAGCTGGTTGGCGGTGGCGACACGCGGGGCGCTGCCGGAGCGCCAGCTGCGCACCGGGTGGACCGAGTTGCCCAGCACGATCAGGAACGAGTCCGTGGTGGGGTCGAGGACGAGGCTGGTGCCCGTGAAGCCCGTGTGGCCCGCCGTGCGCGGGGTGGCCATGGCTCCCATGTACCAGTGCTGGTAGAGCTCGAAGCCGAGGCCGTGCTCGTCACCGGGGAACGCGGTGTTGAAATCCGTGAACAGCAGGTCCACCGATGCCGCGGAGAGGATCCTCGCGCGGCCGTAGACCCCGCCGTTGAGCAGGGTGCGGGCCAGGATCGCCAGGTCCCATGCACAGGAGAAGACTCCGGCGTGCCCGGCGACACCGTCCAAGCTGTACGCGTTCTCGTCGTGCACCTCGCCCCAGACCATGCCGCGCTCCAGTCCGGACCACGGCAGCCGTGCATCCTCGGTTGCCGCGATCTTCGGCTTCCACGAGGCGGGTGGGTTGTAGCGAGTGCGGTGCATCCCGAGCGGAGCGGTGATCTGTTCGCGGAGCAGCACATCCTCGGTCTGTCCGGTGATCTTCTCCAGCACCAGCTGGAGCGAGATCAGATTGAGGTCCGAGTAGAGGTACGCCGTGCCGGGCGGGCTCGCCGGCACCTCGTTCCAGATCAGCTCCAGCTTTCCCTCGCGCGTGGGTGCCTTGTAGAGCGGGATCCAGGCTCGGAAGCCTGAGGTGTGGGTGAGCAGCTGACGGATGGTGACGTCCTGCTTGCCGCCGCCGGCGAAGTCGGGGAGGTAGGAGGCGACGGTCGCCTCCAGCTCCAGCCTGCCGCGCTCGATCTGCTGCACGGCCAGGATCGAGGTGAACAGTTTCGACACCGACGCCAGGTCGAAGACCGTGTCCTCGGCCATGGGGATCTGCTGGTCGGCGGGGAGCTCCACACCGGTGTCGGTCTTCTCGTCGTACGCCGCGTAACGCACCGCCTTGCCGATCGGCCGGTGCAGCGCGACCGTTCCGCCCCGGCCTGCGAGCAGCACGGCGCCCGCGTACCAAGGGTGCTTCGGTACGTCGACGAGATATCTCTCCGCCTCGGTGACGAGCCGGTCGAGCGGCTCTTGCAACAGCCCCGCACGGGCGGCCGATCCTCGCCGCAGCGTCGGCCTGTCCCGGCCCGCCGGGCTTCCTGCCGCGGTCCTTGTACTCATGTCCGACGACTCCGCCCCCGACTCCGTGGCAGACGCCGCCGTCGCGAACGGTACGGGTGCCAGGGCGAGTGCTCCGCCCAGGGCCAGCATCCCACCGCCCAGCCTCCGTCGGCTGATGCCCCCGCCCGTCGTGTCCTCGGTCATCCGGAACCCCTTCCCCATGCGTGAAAGTAACTTTCGAAATCTTTTCCGAGACTGAAACTTCCTGCCGAAGTCGAGAGTACTGTCACCCTCCGCCGTCCCGTAGGCCCCCGGAGTCACAAAGAATCTGACACTGCATCAGAAAATCTCTTCCTTCGGTTGTCGGACTGCGGCATCCTGCCGCCCATGGAGACGGAGCTGAGTCAAAAACTGGGGATCGAGCACGCCATCTTCGGCTTCACCCCATTCCCGGCAGTGGCCGCGGCCATCACCCGGGCCGGTGGATTCGGCGTACTCGGAGCGGTCCGCTACACCGCCCCCGACGACCTCGCACGCGACCTCGACTGGATGCAGGACCACACGGACGGCAAGCCCTACGGCCTCGACGTCGTCATGCCCGCGAAGAAGGTGGAGGGTGTGAGCGAGGCCGATGTGGAGGCGATGATCCCGCCCGGCCACCGGCAGTTCGTCCAGGAGACCCTCGCCAGACACGGCGTCCCCGAACTCGCCGAGGGCGAGGCCTCGGGCTGGCGCATCACGGGCTGGATGGAGGAAGTCGCCCGCAACCAACTGGATGTGGCGTTCGACCACCCCATCAAAGTCCTCGCCAACGCGCTGGGCTCGCCCCCCGCCGACGTCGTCGCCCGCGCCCACGACCAGGACGTCCTCGTCGCCGCGCTCGCCGGAAGCGCCCGGCACGCCCGCCACCACGCGGACGCGGGCATCGACATCGTCGTCGCCCAGGGATACGAGGCCGGCGGCCACACCGGAGAGATCGCCTCCATGGTCCTCGTCCCGGACGTGGTCGACGCCGTGGGGCCGCTCCCGGTCCTCGCCGCGGGGGGCATCGGCAGCGGCGAGCAGATCGCCGCAGGGCTGGCGCTCGGCGCCCAGGGCGTCTGGCTCGGCTCCCTCTGGCTCACCACCGAGGAGGCCGACATGCACTCCAGGGCGCTCACCGCCAAGCTCCTCGCCGCGGGCTCCGGCGACACCGTGCGTTCACGCGCCCTCACCGGCAAACCCGCGCGTCAGCTCCGTACCGAATGGACCGACGCCTGGGACGACCCGTCGGGACCCGGCACCCTCCCCATGCCGCTCCAGGGGCTCCTGGTGGCCGAGGCCGTCTCCCGTATCCAGAAGTACGAGACGGACGCCCTGCTCGGCACGCCCGTCGGCCAGATCGTCGGCCGGATGAACACCGAACGCAGTGTGCAGGCCGTCTTCGACGACCTGACCCGTGGCTTCGAACGAGCCATCGACCGGATCAACCGCATCGCCGGACGGAGCGTCTCATGAATCAGCCGCCCAACGGCTTCTGGGCCCAGGCCAACGCCGACCCCGACCGCACGGTCCTGATCGCACCCGACGGCGAGACGTGGACGGCAGGACGGCTCCACGCCGAGGCCAACCGCATGGTCCACGGGCTGCGCGCGGCCGGCCTCGAGGAGGGGGACGCCTTCGCGGTCGTCCTGCCCAACGGCGTCGAGTTCCTCACCGCGTACCTCGCCGCCTCGCAGGCCGGGTTCTACCTCGTCCCCGTCAACCATCACCTCGTCGGGCCGGAGATCGCCTGGATCGTCTCCGACTCCGGCGCCAAGGTGCTCATCGCCCACGAACGCTTCACCGAGGCCGCCGCCGCTGCGGCCGACGAGGCGAAAGTGCCCGCGACCCACCGCTACGGCGTCGGTGCGGTCGACGGCTTCCGCCCGTACGCGGAACTGCTGGAGAACCGGCCGGTGTCGCCCCCGGAGGGGCGCACGCTGGGCTGGGTCATGAACTACACCTCCGGCACCACCGGCCGCCCGCGTGGCATCCGCCGGCCGTTGCCCGGCAAGCTCCCCGAGGAGAGCTATCTGGGCGGTTTCCTCGGCATCTTCGGCATCAAGCCGTTCGACGGCAACGTCCACCTGGTCTGCTCACCGCTCTACCACACCGCCGTGTTGCAGTTCGCGGGCGCCGCCCTGCACATAGGCCACCCCCTCGTCGTGATGGACAAGTGGACGCCCGAGGAGATGCTGCGGGCGATGGACACCCACCGCTGCACCCACACCCACATGGTTCCCACCCAGTTCCACCGCCTTCTCGCCCTTCCCGACGAGGTGAAACAGGCATACGACGTCACGGCGATGCGCCACGCCATCCACGGCGCAGCTCCCTGCCCCGACCACGTCAAACGGGCGATGATCGACTGGTGGGGCCGCTGCGTCGAGGAGTACTACGCGGCCAGTGAGGGAGGCGGCGCCTTCGCCACCGCCGACGACTGGCTGAAGAAGCCGGGCACGGTCGGCCGGGCCTGGCCGATCAGCGAACTCGCGGTCTTCGACGACGACGGCAACCGGCTCGGCCCGGGCGAGCTCGGCACCGTCTACCTGAAGATGAGCACCGGCGGCTTCAGCTACCACAAGGACGAGGGCAAGACGAGGAAGAACCGCATCGGTGACTTCTTCACCGTCGGTGACCTCGGTGTCCTGGACGAGGACGGCTATCTCTTCCTGCGCGATCGGAAGATTGACATGATCATCTCAGGCGGCGTGAACATCTACCCCGCCGAGATCGAGAGTGCCCTGCTCAGCCATCCCGCGGTCGCCGACGCCGCCGTCTTCGGCATCCCGCACGCCGACTGGGGCGAGGAGGTCAGAGCCGTCATCGAGGCCGCCGAGGGGTACGAGCCGGGCGATGAACTCGCCGCCGCGATCCTTGGGCACTGCGACGGGCTGCTCGCCGGGTACAAACGACCCAGGACGCTCGGGTTCATCACGACGATGCCCCGCGATCCTAACGGCAAGCTCTACAAACGGCGGTTGCGCGAACCGTACTGGGAAGGGCAGGGGTAAGGGCGCCCTCGACGGGTCCGGCCCGCCGGGCGGCCCGACCGGTTCCGGATGCGTACGGCCCATGATCGCGAGCGCGACGATACGGTCGCCGGCGACCCGGGGGACGAGCACCGAGCAGCCCTGGCGGGCCGGGGAACAGACGCGCCGGCCATAGTGGTCCGCGCGCCGACCGTCGTGCCGGGGTGCGCCACGCTGCTCCATGGCGGCGTGCATCTGCCGGTCTTCGCCGCGTTGCGTCCTTCTCGCGATCAGCCCCTGACCCGGTGCGGGGGCAGGGGCTGATCGCGGACAGCCGGTTCAGCGGTGCTCGTGCACCCGGACCACCCTCAGGGCGGGCGAACGTGCGATGTCCTTCTCGCAGAACCGCGACGTCACCCAGCGCTCACCCGAGTACAGCTCGGTCTGGTCGCTGTAGTGCGGCGACGTCGGGTTCGACGACTGTGCGTACGTGAGCAGGGTGCGTGCCACAGGGCAGGCACTGCCGTCCCAGCCGACCGCCTGGATGTAGCTGGAGCCGGTCGAGATGTCCGTGTACCCGCCCGCTGCCGTGTCCCACACCCCCTCGGTCTTGTTCCAGACGCCCAGGGCTTCCGTACCGCCGCCGACCGGGATGCGCCGGTCACCCCGCAGCACGGACTGGTGCCTGCCCAGGGGTGCGTCCAGGGCGACGCCCGCGCCCCTCAGTTCGGCCACCGCGTCGGCAAGGGCCACCAGGACGCGCGGAGCGGAGGTGTTGAGTGTGTTCGGCGTGCCGACGGGGTCGGCGGGGGAGAACGGTACCTTCCACAGTTCGGCCGCCGGCACCGACACCGCCCGTCGCCAGAACCGGTCGAAGAGCAGAGCGCCCCGGCTCCCCGTGTCCACCTTCCGGTCCCAGTCGCGCAGCACCGGACAGGCCGCCGAGACGTCCACCGGTGTGCCCGCGCTCCCGAGAGTCGTGCCACCGGGCAGCGCCGCGCAGGAGCGTGCCAGATCCGCCGCGGCCAGGTCACCGGCCGGCGCCCGGTTCGCGAACTGCTGGCGCTGCAGATCGGCGACCGTCAGCCGGCCGCCGCGCGCCATCGCGGAGACGTCCTCGACCGCGCCCCGGGTTCGCATGGAGCGGGGCGTGCCCACCGTCCCGAAGACACGCTCGTAACCGGACAGCGGGGCGTCGGCGTTGGTCAGCCAGGCGCTGTCGTTGGAGTTCTCGGCGTACGGTGCGTCCTCCACCGTGGGCATCCTGCCCGGGCCGAAGATTCCGGGCTGCACAGCGTCCGGGTCCGACCCCGGCGCGCAGTCGGCCCGCGAGCCGTCCAGCACCGCGAGTCCCGACGTCGGGTACGTCGCCCTGCCCAAGGGCGTCGAGCAGCGCTGTGCGAGTTCGTCGGTGATCCTCGGCAGCACCTGCGACTGCGAGAAGAGCGTGTGCCCTGAGGAGTCCGCCGCGATCGTGTTGACCCACGGCAGTCCCTGCGTCCGGCGCAGTGACTCCTTGATCCCGGCCGTGCTGCGGGCCTTGCTGAACCCGAGCGCGGTGTCTCCCGAGCGCAGGTTCACCGCGTTCGGGTCGCCGAGCGCATACGCGGCCGTCTGCGTCCAGGGCAGCGGCAGACCCGCGCCGAGCGAGGTGACGACGGGGCCGTATCGCGTCCACCACTGGGTGCGCGTCACTTCCCTTCCGCTCCCGGTCCCGACGGAGACCGTGCGCTTCGTCATGCGCAGCGGCTTCCCGTCCACCAGGTACACGGTCGGATCGGCCGGATCGAGTGTCAGCTGATGCAGATTGAGGGTGACACCCGTGGCCACCGTATGGCTCCACGCGACGTGAGCGTTGTGCCCGATCGACATGGTCGCCGATCCCAGCAGGGAACCGCCCGCCACGTTCAGCTCACCGGGGATCGTCTGCTGGGACTGCCAGAACCGCCGGCCGCCCTGCCAGGGATAGTGCGGGTTGCCGAGCAGGAGCCCGCGGCCGTTCGCCGTCGTACTGCCGCCGAACGCCACGGCGTTGGATCCCATGTCGGCGTTCTGGGTCGACAGCAGCCGCGCCGCCGCTTCCCCGGCGTCGTCGGGCGACGGTGAAACGGGCGCGGAGTCCGGTACGGCCGCGGGCGGCTGCGCGGCCGTGATGCCGTCGATGCCGCGCCCCTGGCCGCCGAGCACCGAGAGCGCGAAGGCGCGCTCCGCGACGTCCAGCGTGGTCACCGGGCGTACCCAGCGGGCGCCCCGGCAGGCGGGGTCGGTGATCCGGTTCTGCGCCAGCCAGGCGTTGTAGCCGGCCGCCCAGCCACGCTGGAGTTCCTTCGTGGCCCGGCTCGGTCCGGCCGGGGCGGGCACCTTCAGCAGCTTCTCCACGGTGCGGCTGTCGCGTACCCCGCGGAAGTACAGGTCGCTGGACAGGTTCTTCGTAGCGGACGACAGCGAGCCGTCCGGCGCCGCGTCCTGACCGAAGTACCGGGAACGCTCCCCGCGCAGCGTGACGAAGCCGTCGGCGAGCGTGCACACCTGATCGGCGGCCTGTGCCCAGCCGTTGCCGAAGCCCAGGTTCGCGTAGTCCTTCGCCACGATGTGCGGAATGCCGTACTCGGTGTAACGGATCACGGCGGAGAGCCCGCCGCCCGACGGGTGGTGGGTACGGGTGGTGTGCGCCGAGGCCGGCGGCAGTGACGCCGACACGGTGAACAGCGTGAGGCCGGATACGGCGAGAATCCTCAGACGGTTCCGGAGGGGCAACGGTCCTCCCAACTCTGCGGGTGCGAAAGACGGTTACTCAGGAGTTCGAGACGTCGTGGGCAACTCAGCCAGCACTCCCGCACGTCTGTCAACATCCCGGCCGGGATCCGGGCCCTTGACCCCGGGAGCCCTGCCGCACAGGATCACGCCATGACCGGTGTACGCAGCAGCACAGTCGACGGAGTCCTGACCCGCAGCGCACGGCGCACCCCCGAGCGGACCGCCCTGCGGTACGCCGACAGGGCCTGGACGTACCGCGGGCTCGACGAGGCGGTCGGAACCGCGGCCGCCGTCCTCATGGACGGGCACGGACTGTGCCCGGGGGACCGGGTCGCCTCCTACGCCCACAACTCCGACGCGTACCTGATCGCCTACCTCGCCTGTGCCAGGGCCGGCCTCGTCCATGTGCCCGTCAACCAGAACCTCACGGGCGAGGACCTCGCGTACATCCTGAGCCAGTCCGGCAGCGCCCTGGTTCTCACCGACCCGGACCTCGCCGGCCGCGTGCCGCCGGGGTACGCCGTACGGCCGCTCCGCGACGCCCCCGGCTCGCTCCTGGCCGAGCTCGGCACTCCGCGCCCCTTTGCCTCCGCGCACGAACCGTCGGCGGACGACCTCGTCCAGCTGCTGTACACCTCGGGCACCACCGCCCTGCCCAAGGGTGCGATGATGACGCACGCCGCCCTCGTCCACGAGTACGTCAGCGCCGTCACCGCGCTGGACCTGCGCGCCGCCGACCGCCCCGTGCACGCCCTGCCGCTCTACCACTCGGCGCAGATGCACGTGTTTCTGCTCCCCTACCTCGCGGTCGGCGCCGAGAACACGATTCTCGACGCCCCGGACGCGGCCCGGATCTTCGACCTCGTCGAGTCCGGACAGGCGGACAGCCTCTTCGCCCCGCCCACCGTCTGGATCGGCCTCGCCAACCACCCGGACTTCGCGGCCCGCGATCTGGGCGGCCTGCGCAAGGCGTACTACGGGGCGTCGATCATGCCCGTCCCGGTCCTGGAACGCCTGCGCGCGCGTCTTCCGGATCTCGCCTTCTACAACTGCTTCGGCCAGAGCGAGATCGGCCCCCTCGCCACCGTCCTGGGACCCGACGAGCACGAGGGCCGGATGGACTCCTGCGGCCGCCCCGTCCTCTTCGTCGAGGCCAAGGTCGTCGACGAGAGCGGCAAGGACGTCCCCGACGGCACCGCGGGCGAGGTGGTCTACCGCTCGCCCCAGCTGTGCAGCGGCTACTGGGACAAGCCGCAGGAGAGCGCCGAGGCGTTCAGGGACGGCTGGTTCCACTCCGGCGACCTCGCCGTCCGGGATACGGAGGGCTACTTCACCGTCGTCGACCGGGTGAAGGACGTCATCAACTCCGGTGGTGTTCTCGTCGCCTCCCGCCAGGTCGAGGACGTGCTCTACACCCACCCCGCCGTCGCCGAGGCCGCCGTCGTCGGCCTGCCCGACGAGCGCTGGATCGAAGCCGTCACCGCCGTCGTCGTCCTGCGCGGGGAGGCGACCGAGGCCGAACTGATCGACCACGCCCGCGAGAAGCTCGCCCACTTCAAGGCTCCCAAGAGGGTGGTGTTCGTGGACGGCCTCCCGCGCAACGCCAGCGGGAAGATCCTCAAGCGGGAGCTCCGCGACCGCTTCGCCTGAGGGCGCGGGCGCACGCCCCTGCTCGCGGAAGCGGGCGGCCGGCAGCGCCGCCGCATGCCCCGGCACGGCCGGTCCGTTGTCCGAGTACAGGAACCGGGCCGCCCGGTCCTGCCCGGCCGCAGGTCAACCGGTCGGCCGTTCCCGCTCGTCCACGATCCTCCTGAACTTGCCGACGGACCTCTCCAGCGTCTCCGGATCGAGGATCTCGACCCCGACCGAGACCCCGATCCCGTCCTTGACGGCGGCCGCGACCGACGCGGCGGCCGCCGCCCGCTGCTCCGGGGTCGCCCCGGCACGGGCCTCCGCCCGCACCGTCAGCACGTCCAGCCGCCCCTCGCGGGTCAGCCGCAGCTGGAAGTGCGGCGACACCCCGGGTGTGCGGAGCACGATCTCCTCGATCTGCGTCGGGAAGAGGTTCACGCCGCGCAGGATCACCAGATCGTCGCTGCGCCCGGTGACCTTCTCCATCCGCCGGAACACCCGGGCCGTGCCGGGCAGCAGCCGGGTGAGGTCGCGGGTCCGGTAGCGGATCACCGGCATGGCCTCTTTGGTGAGCGAGGTGAACACCAGCTCGCCCTCGGTCCCTTCGGGCAGCACCTCCCCGGTGAACGGATCGACCACCTCGGGATAGAAGTGGTCCTCCCAGATGTGCAGCCCGTCCTTCGTCTCCACGCACTCCTGCGCCACACCCGGGCCCATCACCTCGGACAGCCCGTATATGTCGACGGCGTCGATCGCGAACCGCTCCTCGATCTCGCGGCGCATCTCCTGCGTCCACGGCTCCGCCCCGAAGATGCCCACCTTCAGCGACGTCGTCCGAGGGTCGACGCCCTGCCGCTCGAACTCGTCCAGGAGTGTCAGCATGTAGGACGGTGTCACCATGATGATCTCGGGCCGGAAGTCCTGGATCAGCTGCACCTGCCGGGCCGTCATGCCACCCGAGGCCGGAATGACCGTGCAGCCCAGGCGCTCCGCGCCGTAGTGCGCGCCGAGACCTCCGGTGAACAGCCCGTACCCGTACGCGACATGCACCTTCTGTCCGGGGCGCCCGCCGGCCGCCCTGATGGAGCGGGCCACCACGTCCGCCCAGGTGTCGATATCCCTCTCGGTGTAGCCGACGACCGTCGGCCGGCCGGTCGTCCCGCTGGAGGCGTGGATCCGGCGCACCTGCTCCTCGGGCACCGCGAACATCCCGAACGGGTAGTTGTCGCGCAGATCGGCCTTGGTGGTGAACGGGAAACGGGCCAGATCGGCCAGCGAGCGACAGTCGTCAGGATGCAGCCCCGCCCGGTCGAACGCCCGCCGGTAGTGCCCGACGCGGTCGTACGCATGACGCAGAGTGGCCCGCAGCCGCTCCAGCTGCAGAGCCGCCAGCTCGTCGCGGCCCATCCGTTCCGCTGCGTCCAGCAGAGCCGTCATGCGGATCTCCCTCCTCCGTGCACCGTGCAGACGACCGATCATTCGGTCGTTCCTTCCGGGAGCAGTAATTCAGGATCTTGCCCGGTGTGGCAAGAGGCGCGGCGCATCGGATGCGTGCCTCGGATACGCCCGTACCGAACACAGCTGCATCACCCGGTCGGCCCTGTTTGGATGGGTCCATGCCGACTTTCCACTCATACGACGGGACCGAGCTCGCCTATCACGTCACGGGGGAGGGCGAACCGCTGATCTGCCTGCCGGGTGGCCCGATGAGGGCCGGTGCCTACCTCGGGGACCTCGGCGGCCTCCGCGCCGTACGGCAGCTGATCGTGCTCGACCTGCGGGGAACGGGGGACTCCGCCGTACCGGACGACATCTCCACGTACCGCTGCGACCGGCTCGTCGAGGACGTCGAGGCGCTGCGCCGGCACCTGGGGGCCGACCGTGTCGACCTGCTCGCCCACTCCGCGGCCGGCGACCTCGCCGCACTCTTCGCGGAACGGTATCCGCAGGCCGTGCGGAGCCTGATCCTCGTCGCGCCCACCACGCGGGCCGTCGGCTTCCCGTTCGTCGAGCGCGAGGCCCGGGAGGCCGCCGCGCTCCGCCGCTCGGAATCCTGGTACGCGCAGGCGCTGCCGGCCCAGGAGGAGATCTGGGCAGGACGGCTGACCGACGAACTGCGCACAGCGGCGAGGCCGTTCCTCTACGGGCGGTGGGACGCCGCCGCCCGGGCCCACGCCGCACTGCCCGCGCAGCAGATCAACGCCGAAGCAGCACAGGCCTACTACGGGCCCGGGGCGTTCGACCCCGCGGCGACGGTCGCGGCCCTGCGGGCGCTCCCGGCCCCGGCGCTCGTCCTGGCCGGCGAGTACGACGGCGTGACCACGCCCGACCGCGCCGCGGAACTGGCCGCGCTCTTCCCGTCCTCGGAGTTCGCCGTGCAGCGCGGCGCCGGACACTTCCCCTGGCTCGACGACCCGGGTGCCTTCGTCCGCACCGTGACCGCGTTCCTCGACCCGGAGGTGCACAGCGTCCAGGCCGGTGGGATCCGGCTCGCCTACCGGGCATGGGGCGACCCGTCCGCCCCGCCCGTCGTCCTCGCCCACGGACGCTGCGGCGACAGCGCCACGTGGACCACCGTCGCCGAACGGCTCGCCGCGCGCCACCGGGTCTACGCCTTCGACTTCCGCGGCCACGGACTCAGCGACTGGCCCGGCCGCTACTCCCTCGAGCTGTTCCGCGACGACCTGCACGCCTTCCTGGAGACCCGCAATCTCTCCGGTGCCACGGTCGTCGGACACTCCATGGGCGGCGCCGCGGCCTACCTGCTCGCCGAACGGCAGCCCGGACTCATCGGCCGCCTCGTCATCGAGGAGGCACCGCCGCCCTTCCCGCTCGATCCGCCCCGTGAGCCCGCCGAACGTCCGCCCGGGGAGCTGGACTTCGACTGGCCCCTCGTGCCCTCCACCGATGCCCAGCTCAACGACCCGGACCCGGCAGGCCGTGAGCTCCTCGGCGGGATCACCGCCCCCACGCTCGTCATCGGTGGCGGCCCCAGGAGCCAGATCGCCCAGGACGGCCTCGCCCGCATGGCCCGGCAGATCCCCGGTGCGCAGCACGTCACCATCGACGCGGGCCATCTCGTGCACACCGAACGGCCGGAGGAGTTCCTTGCAGCCCTCCGGTCGTTCGGCGTGGGCTGAGCACGCGGGGCCGTCCGCGGCGTCAGTCCCGGCGCAGCAGCGCCACCATGACCTCGTGCAGCGCCGCGTCGGCGTCCTCGACGCCCGACTCCGCACGCCAGGCGACGAATCCGTCGGGGCGCACCACCACAGCGCCCTCGGCGCTCGTCCCGTGCACCTCGGCCCAGTCGGCGCCGGCCTCCGGCTCCAGGTCGCTGCCCGGCCCGGTGCCGATCCCGAACGCGTCGAGCCGCACCCCCAGCCGTTCACCGACCCGCGCGGCCGCCCGGCGCCACGCCACGTCCGCGGCGTCGGTCAGCAGCACGAACGACCGCTCGTACAGATCCAGCGTGGAGATCCGCTCACCGGCCCGGCGGACCCACAAGTGTGGTGCCCTGCTGCCCGGTTCGCCCGCCAGCTGTACGCCCTCGGGCACCACCGGCCACTCCGGGCCGATGCCCAGCACCGCGCCGTCGACATAGCGGTAGCCCAGGGCCACGTTCAGCATCCCGCCCCGCTTACCGCCGCCCACGGTCGGCGGAGCCGCGTACCCCGGGTGGCTGTGCTCGCCGGAACGCGCCGAAGCCCGCTCGCTCGTCGCCCGGGCCACCGGCCGCCGCTCCGCCTCGTACGTGTCCAGCAGGCCCGGGCCCGCCTCACCGCGCAGCACGGCCGCGAGCTTCCACGCCAGGTTGTGCGCGTCCTGGATGCCGGTGTTGGAACCGAACGCTCCCGTGGGCGACATCTCGTGCGCCGAGTCGCCCGCGAGGAAGACGCGGCCCCGTGAGTACCGGTCGGCCACCCGCTCCGCCGCGTGCCACGGCGCCTTGCCGGTGATCTCGACGTCGATGTCCGGCGCCCCGACCGCCTTGCGGATGTGCGCCACGCACCGCTCGTCCGTGAAGTCCTCCAGCGTCTCGCCCCGGTCCGGCTGCCACGGCGCGTGGAACACCCACTCCCGCTCGTTGTCCACCGGCAGCAGCGCGCCGTCCGCCTCCGGATTGGTCAGGTAGCACACGATGAAGCGCCGGTCGCCGAGCACATCGGCGAGACCTCGGGACCGGAAGGTGATGCTCACGTTGTGGAACAGGTCACCGGCACCCGAACGGCCGATGCGCAACTGCTCGCGGACCGGGCTGCGCGGACCGTCGGCAGCGATCAGGTAGTCCGCCCGTACGGTGGTGTGCTCACCCGTCTCCCGGTTCTTCAGTACCGCCCCGACCCCCGACCCGTCCGGGTCGAACGAGAGCATCTCGGTGGAGAACCGCAGATCGCCACCCTGCTCGCGGGCCCGGTCCAGGAGGACCGGCTCCAGGTCGTTCTGGCTGCACAGGCACCAGCCGCTCGGGCTGAAACGGGCCAGGGCCCCGCCCGGGTCGATCTCCTTGAACAGCCACTCCTGATCGTCGCCGGTCAGTGAACCGGCCTGCAGGATGCCGTGGTTCTCCGCCAGGACCGACGCCGCCGCCCGGATCTCGGGCTCCACCCCGGCCCTGCGGAAGATCTCCATGGTGCGGACGTTGTTGCCGCGGCCCCGTGGGTGTGTAGAGGTGGCGGCGTGCTTCTCGACCAGCAGGTGCTCGACGCCGAGCCGGCCGAGGAAGAGGGACGCGGAAAGGCCCACCAGGGAGCCCCCCACGATGAGGACCGGTACATGGACGTCGACGTTCTCGTTCATCAGTTGCTCCAGCTCGGACGCCGTACAGATGCAGTGTCCATGCCCTTTTCGGAGCCCTGTCGGAGCGGTTCGGACGCCCGCTCACCTGAACGGTTCATAAATCTCGCGTCAGCCGGACCAGCGTTTCACGATCGGTCACGGAGACGTCGCCCACGGTCCGGGCGGACTGTGCGCATCCGCCGGGAGACTCCCCGCTCCGCCCCCCACTCGACGGTTCCCCACCGGCCCGGCCGGTCCTCCCACCGTCTCGAAGGAGTTCGCACCATGACCACCACCCTCTCGGAACGGACCTCGCAGTCCGCCTTCGACGGCTCCAGGCTGCGCGTCATCCTGCTGCTGGACCTGTACGACGGCGCCCAGAAGCAGTTCCTGGAGGCGTACGAGCACATGCGCAACCAGGTGGCCTCCATTCCCGGCCACATCAGTGACCAGCTGTGCCAGTCCATCGAGAACCCGTCCCAATGGCTCATCACGAGCGAGTGGGAGAGCGCCCCGCCCTTCCTCGCATGGGTGAACAGCGAGGAGCACGTCGCCACCGTGCAGCCGCTGCACAGCTGCGTGCGCGACACCCGTTCGCTGCGCTTCAGCGTTCTGCGCGAGACGGGCGCGGCCTTCGAGGAGAGCTTCGAGCCCGTCAAGGGCGGACTGCAGGCCGCGCCCCGTCTCGGTGACGGGATCGTGCGGCACGCGCTGACCTTCACCGTCAAGCCGGGCACGGAGGAGATCGTCGCGAAGATCCTCTCCGACTACGCCGCCCCGCAGGCCCGTGTCGACGAGCACACCCGGCTGCGCCGCACCTCGCTGTTCATGCACGGCAACCGCGTGGTGCGCGCCGTCGAGGTCGAGGGCGACCTCCTCGCGGCCCTGCGCCACGTCTCCCGCCAGCCCGAGATCCGGGCCGTCGAGGAAGCGATCAACCCGTACCTGGAGCAGGACCGGGACCTTGCCGACCCCGACTCCGCCCGGATGTTCTTCACCCGGGCGGCGCTGCCTACCGTCCACCACGTGACGACGGGCCGCCACGCCCCCGCGGACGTCGAGCGCCACGCGCTCTTCTACCAGGCCAAGGAGGGCTGCGGGATGGCTCTGGCCCGGCTGCTGGCCGGGCACGACGAGGAGGCCGCGGACGACACGGGCAGCCCCATCGACAGCAGCACGATCTTCCAGCGCGACGACATCGTGGTCCGCCTCCTCGAAGTGAGCGGTCCGCTCGACGCGCAGCCCGCCCAGGCGCTGGGCATCCACGGTCCCGGCAAGGCGGCCCGCCTCGCCCGTCTCCTCGACGGAGAGGTGAACGCCGTGCCGACCACCGACCAGGACGCCGCGCGCTTCCTCGCCCGGTCCGAGATGCGGCTCATCACCGACCGGAGGGCCGCGGAGGCCTGAGCGGCGCAGCAGCACCCTGGGGGGTTCTCGCTCAACCCGTCGAAACAACGCGCAATGCGCCAGGAGGAAAGCAGCCATGACCATGCACCGGCCACGCATCGTGGACCTCAGCGAGACCCAGCCCAACCGCAGGCGCGGAGGTGACCTGCGCGCACTGCTCACCCCGACGGCCGTGGGCGCCACCAGCGGTTTCATGGGACTGGCCATCGTTCAGCCCGGCGACCGCATCGGCGAGCACTACCACCCGTACTCCGAGGAGTTCGTGTACGTGGTGAACGGGCTCCTCGAGGTCGACCTGGACGGGGAGACGCACGCGATGCGACCCGACCAGGGCCTGCTGATCCCGCCGCACGTCCGGCACCGCTTCCGCAACGTGGGCGACGTGGAGGCCCGTATGGTCTTCCACCTCGGCCCGCTCGCGCCCCGCCCGGAACTCGGCCACGTCGACACCGAAGTCACCGAGTCGGCCGAGCGGGGCGCGCCGCCAGAACGAACCGAGGCCGCCTCATGACCCGGCGCGTGGCCGTCACCGGCGTCGGAGTCGTCGCCCCGGGCGGGATCGGCACGCCGGCCTTCTGGGACCTCCTCTCCAACGGCCGTACCGCGACGAGGGGCATCACCCTCTTCGACCCTGCCGGCTTCCGGTCCCGGATCGCCGCCGAGTGCGACTTCGACCCGGCGGCGTACGGACTGGACGAGGAGGAGGTCGCCCGGGCGGACCGCTATGTGCAGTTCGCCATGGTGGCCGCCCGCGAGGCACTCGCCGACGCAGGCCTGGACGTGGAGCGGACCGACCCCTGGCGCGTCGGCGTCTCGCTCGGCACCGCGGTCGGCGGTACCACCCGGCTGGAGCACGACTACGTTGCCGTCAGTGGCAGTGGAGCACGCTGGGACGTCGACCCCCGGCCGGCCGGGCCCCATCTGGAACGGGCCTTCTCACCCAGCTCGCTGGCCTCGGCCGTCGCCGAACAGGTCGGCGCGCACGGGCCGGTGCAGACCGTCTCCACGGGCTGCACCTCCGGGCTCGACGCGATCGGCTACGCCTTCCACTCCATCGAGGAGGGCCGCGTCGACGTGTGCATCGCCGGGGCCTCGGACTCGCCGATCACGCCGATCACCGTGGCGTGCTTCGACGCGATCAAGGCGACGTCGGCGAACAACGAGGACCCGGAGCACGCGTCCCGGCCCTTCGACTCCCGTCGCGACGGCTTCGTGATGGGTGAGGGCGGAGCCGTACTCGTCCTGGAGGAACTGGAGCACGCCCGTGCCCGCGGTGCGACCGTGTACTGCGAGATCTCGGGCTACGCGACCTTCGGCAACGCCTACCACATGACCGGGCTGACCCCGGAGGGCCTGGAGATGGCCGAGGCGATCAACCGGGCGCTCGGACACGCCGGGATCGCCGCTTCCGACATCGACTACGTCAACGCGCACGGCTCGGGCACCAAGCAGAACGACCGGCACGAGACCGCCGCCGTGAAGCGGGCGCTCGGTGCCCACGCCCATGACGTGCCGATGAGCTCCATCAAGTCGATGGTGGGCCATTCGCTCGGGGCGATCGGCGCGATAGAGATCGCTGCCTGCGTGCTCGCCCTGGTGCACCAGACGGTGCCGCCCACGGCGAACTACGAGTCCCCGGACCCCGAGTGCGACCTCGACTACGTGCCCCGCACCGCGCGTCCGCTGAAACTGCGCAGCGTCCTGTCGGTCGGCAGCGGATTCGGCGGATTCCAGTCCGCGGTGGCCCTGACCAGAAGCGGTGGGAGGACACCATGAGTACCCGCAAGGCCCGGCGCACCGTCGTCACCGGCATCGGCGTCGTCGCCCCCAACGGCACGAGCACCGAAGCCTTCTGGAAGCGGACGCAGGAGGGCATGAGCGTCCTGGACCGGGTCACCCGCGAAGGGTGCGAGGAACTGCCGCTGCACGTGGCCGGTGAGGTCCGGGGCTTCGACCCGGTCTCGCTGATCGAGGAGCGCTACCTCGTCCAGACCGACCGGTTCACGCACTTCGCGATGGCCGCGGCCGACATGGCCCTGGACGACGCCCGGCTCGGCCGCGCCGACTACGAGGACCGGCCGTTCAGCGTGGGCGTGGTGACCGCCGCCGGTTCCGGCGGCGGCGAGTTCGGCCAGCGCGAACTGCAGCGGCTGTGGGGGCAGGGCTCCAAGTTCGTCGGCCCCTACCAGTCGATCGCCTGGTTCTACGCCGCCAGCACCGGCCAGATCTCCATCCGCGGCGGCTTCAAGGGGCCGTGCGCGGTGGTGGCCAGCGACGAGGCCGGCGGCCTCGACGCTCTGGCGCACGCCGACCGGTCCGTCCGGCGCGGCACCGACGCGGTCGTGGTCGGCGCGGCGGAGGCCCCGCTGGCGCCCTACTCCGTCGTCTGCCAGCTCGGCTACCGCGACCTGAGCACCGCCGAGGAACCGACGCGGGCCTACCGCCCGTTCACCTCGGACGCCTGCGGATTCGTGCCCGCCGAGGGCGGCGCGATGTTCGTGGTCGAGGAGGAGACAGCGGCCCGGGAGCGTGGTGCCCGGGTCCGGGCCGAGATCGCCGGTCACGCGGCCACCTTCACCACCGCGATGCGCTGGGAGGAGTCCCGCGAAGGGCTCGCCCACGCCATCGAGGGCGCGCTGCGGGAGGCCGGCTGCGCTCCCGAGGAGGTCGACGTGGTGTTCGCGGACGCTCTCGGAGTCCCCGCGGCCGACCGGGCGGAGGCGCTGGCGCTGACGGACGCGCTCGGTCCGCACGGACGGCGCGTCCCGGTCACCGCACCCAAGACCGGTACCGGACGGGCCTACTGCGGAGCCCCCGTCCTGGACTCGGCCGCTGCCGTCCTCGCGATGGAGAACGGCCTGATCCCGCCCACGCCCAACGTCTTCGAGGTGTGCCACGACCTCGACCTGGTCATGGGCCGGGCCCGCCCCGCCGAACTGCGCACGGCCCTCGTGCTCAGCCGGGGCCTCATGGGTTCGAACGCGGCGATGGTGCTCCGGCGCCCCGCATGACCCCCACCAACACCCCCGTGCGAAGGAGAAGTTCCTCATGACCGACCGACTGACCTACGAAGAGCTGGCCGCCCTGATGAAGAAGGGAGCCGGACTGACCGTCGACCCGCGGGAGATGGAGAACCGGGCCGGTACGGCCTTCGACGAGTTCGGCCTCGACTCGCTGGGCCTCCTCGGCATCGTCGGCGCGCTGGAGAACCGCCACGGCAGGCCGCTGCCGGCCGACGCCGACCGTTGCAAGACACCCCGCGAGTTCCTCGACCTCGTCAACAACAGCCTCATGACAGGAGCCTGAAGTGTCCGGACACACCGAGAACGAGATCGTCATCGCCGCCCCCCTGGACCTCGTCTGGGACATGACGAACGACCTGGAGAACTGGCCCCGGCTGTTCAGCGAGTACGCCTCCGTCGACGTCATCGAGCGCGACGGTGAGCGGACCACCTTCCGTCTGACGATGCACCCCGACGAGAACGACAAGGTGTGGAGCTGGGTCTCCGAGCGCACCACGGACCGCCCCGGACGCACGGTCCGGGCCCGTCGCGTCGAGCCCGGACCGTTCCAGCACATGGACATCCGGTGGGAGTACTCGGAGGCCCCCGGTGGCACGCGCATGAAGTGGACGCAGGACTTCGCGATGCGCCCCGACGCCCCGGTCGACGACGCGTGGATGACGGACAACATCAACCGCAACTCCCGCGTCCAGATGGAGCTCATCCGGGACAAGATCGAGCAGCGCGACCGCGAGCGCCGCACGGCCGCGGTCCCGGCCAACTGACACACCGTCCGCCCGCGTCCGGTGGCCCGGCCCTCCCGGCCGGGCCCCGACCGCGTACCAGAAAGGCCCCACCCGATGCACCACGCTCTGATCGTCGCCCGGATGGCGCCGGAATCGGCGCCGGACATCGCCGAGCTGTTCGCCGCCTCCGACAGCAGTGAGCTGCCGCACCTGGTGGGCGTCACCCGGCGCAAGCTGTTCCAGTTCGGCGACGTCTATCTGCACATGATCGAGTCCGAGCGCCCCCCGGGCCCGGAGATCGCCAAGGTGGCGAGCCATCCGGCGTTCAAGGACATCAGCGACCGGCTCACCGCGTTCGTCAGCCCCTACGACCCGCAGACCTGGCGGGGGCCGAAGGACGCGATGGCTCAGGAGTTCTACTGCTGGGAGCGCGACTCCACCGCCTGACGGCGTGGCAGGGCCCCGGGACCAGGCCGTGAGGCCGGTCCCGGGGCCCTGCCATGTGAGGAGGCGTCAGCCGGGGACCACGCATTCGAACGCGTGGAGGTACGGGTTGACCGGCCGGATCTCGCCGATGGTCAGCCCGGCGTCGGACAGCCGGTCGACCAGGCTCTGCCGGGTGTGCTTGGCACCGCCGACGTTCAGGAGCAGCAGCAGGTCCATGGCCGTGGTGAACCGCATCGACGGGGTGTCGTCGACGAGGTTCTCGATGACGACGACCCGGGCCCCGGGACGGGCCGCCGCGATGACGGCGCGCAGCGCCCTGCGGGTGCTGTCGTCGTCCCATTCCAGAATGTTCTTGATGATGTAGAGATCGGCCGCCACCGGAATGCCCTCACGGCAGTCACCGGCCACGATGCTCGCCCGCCCGGCCAGCCGGCCACCGTCCCGCAGCCGCTCGTCGGCCCGTGCCACCACGCCCGGCAGGTCCATCAGGGTGCCGCTGACCGACGGGTGCTTCTCCAGCAGGCTCGCCAGTACGTGCCCCTGACCGCCACCGATGTCGGCGACGACCGATACCCCGGTGAGGTCCAGCAGAGCGGCGACGTCCAGAGCGGACTGCATGCTGGATGTCGTCATGGCCCGGTTGAACACCTGGGCCGACTCGTGGGCGTCCTGGTGGAGGTAGTCGAAGAACTCCTTGCCGAACACGTCCTCGAAGACGTTGCCGCCGGAGCGCACCGCGTCGTCCAGCCGGGGCCAGACCTCCCACGTCCACGGCTCCGTGCACCACAGCGAGATGTCCCGCAGGCTGTGCGGGTCGTCCTCGCGCAGCAGTCGCGACATCTCGGTGTGGGCGAAGGTGCCGTCGGCGTTCTCGGTGAAGATGCCGTAGCAGGACAGGGCGCGCAGCAGCCGTCGCAGCGGTCCGGGTTCGGTCTTCACCGCGGTGGCGAGCTCGGCCGCGGTGGCGGGCGTCTCACCCAGCGCGTCCGCGACACCGAGCCGGGCGGCGGCACGGACGGCCGCGGAACGGGCCGCGCCGAACACGATCTCGCGCAGCCGCATGGCCGGCTGCGGAGTGGGAAGGGGCTGGACGGGAGTGGTGGTGGGGGTGGTGCTCACGGTGGTCATGCCGTCTCGCTTCTCCTTGTGCGGGGGAACACCGGTCAGCACATCCCGGCCGGTGCGGAGGTGGTGCAGACATTGCCGGTGAAGCGGTTGCCCGTCCCGGCGGTGTCCCGGTTGGCCAGATCCGCCGGCTGATTGCCCAGGACCGTGTTGTCGCTGACGGTGTTGCCGGTGTTCTTCGCCCCCACGAAGCTCTTGAACAGCACGACGCCGCCCGAGAGCGGGGTGGCGCCCACGTTGTCGCGGATCACGTTGGACCGCACCTCGGTGGACTCGGTGCCGGTGAGGACGATCCCGGATCCCTGGATGGCGGGCAGCCGCTCGGTGGCGGCGCAGAACTTGTTGTTCCCGGTGATCCGGTTGGACCGGATGGTCATGGCGCCCGCCTGCGGCTTGCCCTCGTCGCCCACGACGAACACGCCGCTGCAGTTGGCGGTGAACGTGTTGTGGACCACCGTCAGGTTGCGTACGCGCCGTGCGGTGAACCCGATCCGGTTGTCGGTGAGGGTGTTGCCCCGGACCCGGGTGCCGCGGGTGTCGGTGGCGCCGCCCTCCTCGTCGACGCTGTTGGCGACGAAGATGCCCGCGTCCCCGTTGGAACGGGCGGTGTTGTGGCGGATGTCGGAGCGGGTGGACCGTTGTTGCGCGATGCCCCAGACGCCGTTGGACCGGGACGTCACCGAACGGATCTCCAGCCCGTCCGTCCAGGACGCCCAGATGCCGCTCCGGGTGAACCCTGACACGGTCAGGGACCTGATGGACACGTCGTCCACGGTGTTCTTGGCGGTGCCCAGCACGCAGATCCCGTTTCCGGCCTTCGCGCAGGCGTTCTGCGTGCGGTTGCCGCTCGCGCCCGGTTTGATGACGGTACGGTCCCCGGAACCGCGCAGGGTCAGTCCGGGCGTGGTGATCAGCACGCTCTCCCGGTAGGTGCCGGGCCGGACGACGATGGTGTCACCGGGCCGCGCGGCATCCACCGCTGCCTGGATCGACTGGCCCGCGCGCACCACGTGGGCGCCCGCGGCGGAGGCCGGAACGGACGGCGCGACGACGCCCAGTCCGGCGGCCGAGGCGGCTGCGATGCCCAGGAGGCATTTGATGTGTCGTTTCCTCATGAGCCGAAGCTATGGGCGATCAGGCGCCGATGCCACGCAGGGTGCCCGGTTGGACACGGGCCGTGCCCGAATGGCTTACGTCGCCGGGAAGGCTCCGCGTTCGCCGTGGACGCCGGGCCGTGCACTCGGGTGATCCGCTGACGGGCGGGCAGGCGTCAGTCGGTGGCCGGGCGGGGCGCGACGACGGTGCGGGCCCAGCGGTAGTCGGCCTTGCCGCTGGGGGAGCGCTGGATCTGTGGCGTGATCACCAGGTGGCGAGGGATCTTGTAACCGGCCAGGCGGGTGCGGCAGTGCGCCTGGACGTCGTCCAGCGAGGGGGCGTCGGCACCCTCGCGCAGCTGCACCACGGCGGCGACCCGGTTGCCCCAGCGCTCGTCGGGGGCGCCCGCAACCAGCGCGTCGTACACGTCGGGATGGGACTTGAGCGCCTGTTCGACCTCCTCCGGGTACACCTTCTCGCCCCCGGTGTTGATGCACTGCGAACCCCGGCCCAGTACCGTCACGATGCCCTCGGCGTCGACCGTGGCCATGTCGCCCAGCAGGACCCACCGCTCGTCACCCTTGCGGAAGAACGTCTCGGCGGTCTTGTCCGTGTCGTTGTAGTAGCCGAGTGGAACGTGGCCGCGCTGGGCGATCCGGCCCGGCTCGCCCGGCGCGACCGGTTCGTACGTCGCCGGGTCGACGACCGCCGTACGGGCGTTGACCCGCAGCCGGAAGCCGTTCTCCGGGCCCGAGTCCGCGGTCGCGGTGCCGTTGAAGCCGGACTCGGAGGAGCCGAAGTTGTTCAGCAGCATCACGTGGGGCACCAGTGCCTGGAACTCGGCCCGCACCGAGTCGGACATGATCGCGCCCGAACTGGACACGGAGAACATCGACGAACAGTCGGTGCCCTTCAGCGGCCCCCTCAGCGCGTCGATCAGCGGCCGCAGCATCGCGTCACCCACCAGTGACACGCTCGTGACCTTCTCCTTCTCGATGGTGCGCAGCACCTCGTGCGGTACGTACTTGCGGTGCACGACGACCCGCTGTCCGAAGTTGAAGCCGATGAACGCGGTGAGTGTCGAGGTGCCGTGCATCAGCGGGGGAGTGGGGAAGAACGTGATGCCCTCCCCGCCGGCAGCCACCCGCTCGGCCAGCTCCTGCGGGGTGCCGACCGGGTCGCCGGTCGGTGCCCCGCCGCCCAGACCGGAGAAGAACAGGTCTTCCTGGCGCCACATCACCCCCTTGGGCATGCCCGTGGTGCCACCCGTGTAGATGATGAACTGGTCGTCGGCCGAGCGGGGCGGGAAGCCCCGCCCCGGGTCCCCGGCCGCCTCTGCCGCGGCGTACGCGACGGCGTCGGGCCGGGGCGCGTCGTCGGCGGACGCGCCCACCCGCACGAGATGGCGCAGCTTCTCCGCCCGTGGAGCGGCGGCGGCGACGCGCTCGTCGAACTCCGCGTCGAAGACCAGTGCCGCCAGATCCGCGTCGCGGTAGAGGTAGACCAGTTCCTCCTCCACGTAGCGGTAGTTGACGTTGACCGGGACGATGCGCGCCTTCAGGCAGGCCAGCACGGTCTGGAGGTACTCGATGCCGTTGTAGAGGTGGAGCCCGAGATGCTCGCCGGGACCGATGCCCGCCTCGATGAGGTGGTGGGCGATGCGGTTGGCCGCGGCGTCGAGCTCCGCGTACGTGAGCCTGCGCTCGGCACCTGTTCCGGGATGGTCGAGATAGACGAGCGCCTCGCGCCGCGGGACAGCGTCGACGACCGATTCGAACAGGTCGGCAAGGTTGTACTCCACCGTTCCTCCTGACCCCGGTTGCTGAGTGGCCCGGCGGTCATTAGAGCGCCGACCGGCACAAGTGGGAAGGGGGTCCGGGAAGAAAACTGACTGTCTGTCAGAAAACTATTGAACTGCCTCCCCGCTTACTGCAACCTGTTCTAGCCTTGAGACGGGAGACAGACCATGGGCGGTACGGAACACCTCATCGTGCAGCGCGAAGGCGCCACACTGGTGCTCACCTTGAACAGGCCCGAGAGCAAGAACGCGCTCTCGCTGCCGATGCTGGTCGGCCTGTACGACGGCTGGCTGGCCGCGGACGAGGACGAGCAGGTCCGCTCCGTCGTCCTCACGGGGGCCGGCGGCTGCTTCTGCGCCGGCATGGACCTCAAGGCCCTCGCCGGCAAGGGAATGGAGGGCGAGCAGTACCGGGACCGGATGACGGCCGACCCCGATCTGCACTGGAAGGCCATGCTGCGCCACCACCGCCCCCGGAAACCGGTCATCGCCGCCGTCGAGGGCCACTGCGTGGCGGGCGGCACCGAGATCCTGCAGGGCACGGACATCCGCATCGCCGGTGAGAGCGCGACCTTCGGCCTCTTCGAGGTCCGGCGCGGCCTCTTCCCCATCGGCGGATCGACCGTACGGCTGCCGCGCCAGATCGCCCGCACCCACGCACTCGAGATGCTGCTCACCGGCCGCCCCTACACAGCCGGGGAAGCGGCCCGGATCGGGCTGATCGGCCGGGTCGTGCCCGACGGGACGGCGCTGGAGGCGGCCCTCGCGGTCGCCGAACAGATCAACGCCTGCGGCCCGCTCGCCGTCGAAGAGGTCAAGGCGTCCGTGTACGAGACCGCGGAGATGACCGAGACCGACGGCCTCGCCGCCGAACTCGAACGCGGCTGGCCCGTCTTCGCCACCGCCGACGCCAAGGAAGGCGCCCGCGCCTTCGCCGAGAAGCGCCCGCCCGTCTACCGGCGGGCCTGACCCAAGGAGGCAACCGTGCCCGACGTCCTCAGCGCACCGCTGGTGGTCGAATTCCCCTTCACCCGCTCCCTCGGCCCCGTACAGAGCGCCTTCCTGACAGGACTGCGTGAACGCACCGTCCTCGGCGTCCGGACCGGCGACGGCAAGGTCCTGGTGCCGCCCGTCGAGTACGATCCCGTCACCGCCGAGGAGATCCGGGACCTGGTCGAGGTCGCCGTCACCGGGACGGTCACCACCTGGGCGTGGAACCCGCACCCCCGCCGCTACCAGCCGCTCGACACCCCCTTCGCCTGGGTCCTCGTCCGCCTCGACGGCGCCGACACCGCACTCCTGCACGTGCTGGACGCACCCGGGCCCGAGGCCGTCCGCACCGGGATGCGCGTCCGCGTCCGCTGGGCCGAGACCCGCACCGGCGCGGTCACGGACATCGCCTGCTTCGAGCCCTACGAGGGCGAGCCCGGCGGATCCGCCCCGCACGACGGCGAGTTCGCGGAGCCGGTCACGGGGATCGTCACCCCCGCACGCCTCGACTACACCTACTCCCCGGGCCGCGCGCAGAGCGCGTACCTCGACGCGCTCGCGAGCCGGCGCGTCGTCGGGGAACGCTGCCCCTCCTGCCGGAAGGTGTACGTCCCGCCGCGCGGCGCCTGCCCCACCTGCGGCGTCGCCACCGACGAACGGGTCGAGGTCGGGCCGCGCGGCACGGTCACCACCTTCTGCGTCGTCAACATCAAGGCCAAGAACCTCGACATCGAGGTGCCCTACGTCTACGCGCACATCGCGCTGGACGGCGCGGACCTCGCCCTGCACGCCCGGATCGGCGGCATCCCGTACGACCAGGTCCGGATGGGCCTGCGCGTCGAGCCCGTATGGGCCGAGGGCAGCCGCCACCCCGACCACTACCGGCCCACCGGCGAACCGGACGCCGACTACGACGCGTACAAGGAGCTGGTCTAGATGCGGGACGTAGCGATCGTCGCCTTCGCGCAGACCGACCATCTCCGGCGCACCGACGAACTCTCCGAAGTCGAGATGCTGATGCCGGTCCTGCACCAGGTCCTCGACGCGACGGGCCTGAGGACCAGCGACATCGGCTTCACCTGCTCCGGCTCCAGTGACTACCTCGCCGGCCGCGCCTTCTCCTTCACCATGGCGCTCGACGGCGTGGGCGCGCACCCGCCGATCTCCGAGTCCCATGTCGAGATGGACGGCGCCTGGGCCCTGTACGAGGCCTGGGTGAAGATCCAGACCGGTGAGGCGGACACCGCGCTCGTCTACGCGTACGGGAAGTCCTCGCCCGGCCAGGTGCGCGACGTCCTCACCCGGCAGCTCGATCCGTACTACACGGCACCGCTGTGGCCCGATTCCATTGCTCTCGCCGCCCTCCAGGCCCAGGCGCTGATCGACGCGGGCGACACCGACGAGAGCGCGCTCGCGGCCATCGCCGCCCGGAGCCGCGCGGACGCGGCCGGTAACCCGCACGCGCAGCTCAGCGGTGCGGTCCCGGCCGGTGACCACCTGGTCCACCCGCTGCGGAGCGGCGACTGCCCGCCCATCGGTGACGGCGCCGCCGCCGTGATCCTCGCCGCGGGCGACACCGCGCGGGCCCTGTGTGCCCGGCCCGCCTGGATCCGTGGCATCGACCACCGCATCGAGGCCCACGGACTCGGGGTGCGCGAGCTGACCGAATCACCGTCCACCCGGCTCGCCGCCGAACGGGCCGGGGTCTTCGACCGCCCCGTCGACACCGCCGAACTGCATGCCCCGTTCACCTCCCAGGAAGTGGTGCTGCGCAAGGCGCTCCGCCTCGGTGACGGTGTCCGGGTGAACCCGTCGGGCGGGGCGCTGGCCGCCAATCCGCTGATGGCCGCCGGGCTGATCCGTTTCGGCGAGGCAGCCGCCCGCATCCACCGTGGCGAGTCCGACCGTGCACTCGCCCACGCCACGTCCGGGCCCTGCCTGCAACAGAACCTGGTCGCCGTTCTCGAAGGGGAGAGTGCTCATGCCTAAGGAGCCCGTGGCCGTCGTCGGCATCGGCCAGACCAAACACGTCTCCGCCCGCCGCGACGTCTCCCTCGCGGGTCTCGTCCGCGAAGCTGCCGTGGCTGCCCTCCAGGACGCCGGGCTGACCTGGGCGGACATCGACGCCGTCGTCATCGGCAAGGCGCCCGACTTCTTCGAGGGCGTGATGATGCCCGAGCTCTACCTCGCCGACGCCCTCGGTGCCGTCGGCAAACCGATGCTCCGCGTCCACACCGCGGGCTCGGTCGGGGGCTCGACCGCCCTCGTCGCCGCGAACCTCGTCGCGGCACGTGTGCACCGGACCGTCCTGACCCTCGCCTTCGAGAAGCAGTCGGAGTCGAACGCGATGTGGGGGCTGTCGCTCCCCATCCCGTTCCAGCAGCCACTGCTGGCCGGAGCGGGCGGCTTCTTCGCCCCTCATGTACGTGCCTACATGCGCCGGACCGGTGCCCCGGACACCGTCGGCTCCCTGGTCGCGTACAAGGACCGGCGCAACGCGCTCAAGAACCCGTACGCGCACATCCACGACCCGGACATCACCCTGGAGAAGATCCAGGCGGCGCCCATGCTCTGGGACCCCATCCGCTACTCGGAGACATGCCCGTCCTCCGACGGGGCCTGCGCGATGATCCTCACCGACCGCACGGGTGCGAACCGTGCGCCGCGCCCGCCCGCCTGGGTGCACGGCGGCGCGATGCGCAGCGAACCGACCCTCTTCGCAGGCAAGGACTTCGTCTCGCCGCAGGCCGGCAAGGACTGCGCCGCCGACGTGTACCGCCAGGCCGGGATCAGCGACCCGCGCCGGGAGATCGACGCCGTCGAGATGTACGTGCCCTTCTCCTGGTACGAGCCGATGTGGCTGGAGAACCTCGGTTTCGCGGACGAGGGCGAGGGCTGGAAGCTCACCGAGGCCGGAGTGACCGAACTCGACGGCGATCTCCCGGTGAACCCCTCGGGCGGAGTGCTCTCGACCAACCCCATCGGCGCCTCCGGGATGATCCGCTTCGCAGAGGCCGCGCTCCAGGTGCGGGGACAGGCGGGGGAGCACCAGGTGGACGGCGCCCGGCGTGCGCTCGGCCACGCCTACGGCGGCGGGGCGCAGTTCTTCTCCATGTGGCTCGTCGGTGCCGAACCGCCCGCCGGCTGACCCACGAGCCCTCCCGGACGGGCCGCACCCGCCGCGTACCGCGGCCTGTTCGGGAACGCCCCCGGTGGCTAGGCTCTGATCCGGCCGTAAGGACGAGCGGGAGGAGCCGACGTGGCACCCAGGACGACGACCCAGCCGCACCTCGCCCGCTGGGACAAGCCGGACCTCGACCTCGGCAACGCCCGGTGGCGGTCCGGCAGTCAGGGCATCGGTGACGTCCAGATCGCCTTCGTCGAGGGTTTCATCGCGATGCGCAACGCCGGACGCCCCGGCAGTCCGCCGCTGGTCTTCACCCCTGCGCAATGGCGCACGTTCGTCGTGAACGCCCGGCACGGCGAGTTCGACCCGGCCTGAGGGACGCGGCGCCGCTCCTGTCCGGGGAGACCGCAGGCGACGGGCGGCAACGGCGCCCGCGCCGCACGCCGCGGCGAGCGGGAGCGCACACCGTAGGTAGCGTGGGGGTGTGACAGGTGAGAGTGATCTTCGCGTCCTGCTGAGTGACCTGCGTCCGGAGCTGCACCCGGGGCGCTACGTCTACGCGACCGCGCCCGACGGAGGCGTACCCCGCGGCGCCGACCCCGTCGTCACGGTCAGGGAGGCCGAAGGGGTCACGCTGGTGCTCCCGGAGGCCGAAGCCGTAGCGGCGGGACTGCCGTACTCCTACGCGGCCGGCTGGATCACTCTCCGTGTGCACTCGGCCCTGGAGGCCGTCGGCCTGACCGCCGCCGTCTCGCTCGCCCTCACCGATGCGGGGATCAGCTGCAATGTGGTGGCCGGATTCCATCACGATCACCTCTTCGTCCCGTACGACCGGTCCGCCGAGGCCGTCGCCGTGCTGGAGGCGCTGGCCGCGGAGTCCGGTACGGGGTGACCGGGGGCCTGGGGGCGGGACGGAGCGGCAGAGGCCTGCCCGGGCCCGGCTCGGCGAGGTGGGCCCGGACACGTAACATGTCTGCATGTCCTTCCTCCGCCGCCGTAGCGCCGCCACACCCGCGGGCCCCGACTTCGACGTCCTGGCCATGGACCCGGGCGACTGGCCCGGAAACCTCGGCGCCGGTCTGCTGCCCGCCCCCGACGGCAGCTGTCAGGGCGTGTTCCTGCGCTACGACCTGTTCGGCGGCCGCGGCCCCGCGATGATCATCGGCAACCTCCCGGAGGGCTCGCCCGCCCGTGAGACGGAGGAGGGCCAGGTTCCCTTCGAGGTGGCGCAACTGCTGCTCGCGCTGGAGAACGACGAGCCGGTCGAGGTCACCGGCACCGAGGACATGCCCGTGATGCAGGGCGACAACCTGCTGATCGTCCGCCGTGTGAAGCTCTCCGAGAGCCGCATCTCCTGCGTGCAGTTCGACCGCAGCGACGGGGTCCTCGTCACCATCGCCAGCTGGGACCGGCCGATCACCGATGATCTTTACACTCTCCTGAAGCCGCTGCCCGCCGAGCTCTTCCAGCAGGGCTGAGACTGCTCCGGCCGCCGTACGGCTGAGCCATTTCCGTCCAAGTACACGCGGCCTCCGTCCAAGAGGCCGCTTCGTCATGCCTCTTGTCCCGGCAGTCATCGGACCTCTAGCGTCGTCCGGCATGACATCCGGGATGACGCGACGTACTACGGTGAAGACGGCGATCGGCGTAACAGGGGCTTTGGCGCTGGGAGTTCCGACCCTCCCCGGCACGGCAGCTGCCGACAGTACCTCCGATGAATCGCGAGACGGTAAACGGAAGGAGGAGCTGCCGGACCCGGTGCTCCACTACCGTGCGCCCGCCGCCGGCTGGGAACGTGAGTCCCTGCCCATCGGCGGCGGGGCCCTCGGCGCGAGCGTCCACGGAACGCTCGCCTCCGAACTCCTCACCCTCAACGAGAAGACCCTGTGGACCGGCGGACCCGGCTCGGCCCAGGGGTACGACTTCGGCAACTGGACCACCCCCAGACCCGGGGCGCTCGCAGCGGTGCAGGACCGACTCGACCGCGGGGGCGCCCTCGGGCCCGACGCCGTGGCCGCCGACCTCGGACAGCCGCGCCGCGGCTACGGGGCCTACCAGGTACTCGGGGAACTGCACCTGGACGTGCCGGGTGCGCCGTCCGCCCCCGACGCCTCCTACCGGCGGGCGCTCGACCTTCGTACCGCCCTGGCGTCCGTGGCCTACACGCACGAAGGCATCGCCCACACCAGGGAGTTCTTCGTCTCCCACCCGGGATCCGTCATCGCCGGACGGCTGACGGCGGACAGCCCGGGGCAGGTGGCCTTCACCCTCCGGTACACCTCGCCGCGCAGCGACTTCACCGCTTCCGCCGCAGGAGACCGGCTCACCGTCCGTGGCGCACTCGAGGACAACGGACTGCGCTTCGAGGCCCAGATCCGGGTCCGCGCCTCCGGCGGCACGGTCACCGCGGGAGCCGACGGCAGCCTCACCGTCACCGGAGCCGACCGCGCCTGGTTCTTCCTCGCGGCGGGCACCGACTACGCGGACACCTACCCCGCCTACCGGGGGGAGGACCCGCACCGGAAGGTCGCGGCCGCCGTCGACACCGCGGCCGCCTCCTCGTACGAGAGCGTGCGCGCCACCCACGTGAACGACCATCGCACCCTCTTCGACCGGGTAGCCCTCGACATCGGCCAAGAGGTTTCCGACCTGCCCACCGACCAGTTGCTGAGCTCCTACACCGGATCGGCGAGCGCCTCGGACCGGGCCCTGGAAGCGCTCTTCTTCCAGTACGGCCGCTACCTGCTCATCGCCTCCTCGCGGGCCGGATCGCTGCCCGCCAACCTCCAGGGAGTATGGAACAACTCGACCAACCCACCCTGGTCCGCCGACTACCACAGCAACATCAACCTCCAGATGAACTACTGGCTCGCCGAAGTCACCAACCTCGCCGAGACCACCGCCCCCTACGACCGCTACATCGAGGCCATGCGCGAGCCCGGCCGCAGAACGGCGAAGGAGATGTTCGGCACCGCCGGCTGGGTCGTGCACAACGAGACCAACCCGTACGGCTTCACCGGAGTCCACGACTGGTCCACCGCCTTCTGGTTCCCCGAGGCCGCCGCCTGGCTCACCCAGCAGATGTACGAGCACTACCGCTTCAGCGGCTCCACCGGCTACCTGCGCTCCACCGCGTACCCGGCGATGAAGGAGGCCGCCGAATTCTGGCTGGCCAACCTGCGCACCGACCCGCGCGACGGACTCCTCGTCGTCACCCCGAGCTACTCGCCCGAGCACGGAGACTTCACCGCCGGGGCCGCGATGTCCCAGCAGATCGTGCACGACCTCCTCACCAGCACCCTGGAGGCCGCCCGAACCCTCGGTGACGCACCGGCCTTCCGCAACCGGCTCGAGACAACCCTCGACCGCCTCGACCCCGGCCTCCGTACCGGCTCCTGGGGGCAGCTCCAGGAGTGGAAGGCCGACCGGGACGACCCGGCCGACACCCACCGCCACGTCTCGCACCTCTTCGGTCTGCACCCCGGCCGCCAGATCGAGGCGGGGACCGCGTGGGCAGAGGCCGCCGCAGTCTCCCTGAGGGCCCGCGGGGACGGCGGCACGGGCTGGTCCAAGGCTTGGAAGATAAACTTCTGGGCGCGGCTGCGGGACGGCAGCCGCGCCCACACGATGCTCGCGGAACAGCTGAAGAGCTCCACCCTGCCCAACCTCTGGGACACCCACCCGCCGTTCCAGATCGACGGGAACTTCGGAGCCGCCTCGGGCATCGCGGAGATGCTGCTGCAGAGTCAGCACGACGCCGTCGAGATCCTCCCCGCCCTCCCCGCCGCCTGGCCGGACGGATCCGTGCGCGGACTGCGTGCCCGCGGCGGATTCACCGTCGACATCGAATGGGCGGCAGGGAAGGCCCGCCGTGTGGTGATCACGGCGGGCCGCACCCGTGAAATGACCGTACGCAGCACGCTGTTCACGAGTGGCGAGAAGGTCATCAGGGCCCGCGCGGGACGGCGCTACACCCTGACGCCCGAGAACTGAGCGAACAACGAGGTCACCTGCGCCGCAGAGGTACCCCGCCCCGTGGGACCGCCCAGGTGCCACGGGGCAGCCGTGCCCCGCCGCAGATCCTCCTCGCGGTAGCGCCGGCAGCCCCGGTGCCAGATCAGGATGCCCGCGAGCCAGTGCTTCAGTTCCTGGACGTAGCCGGCGAGGATCTCCCTGGCCTCGGCGTCCAGACCGAAGTCGTCGTACAGGACGGGCAGTTCGTTCTCGGCGACATGCAGGAACTGGCGCAGCCGGGACTTCATCAGGTCGTAGAGGATCTCCACCGCGGTCGGATAGTCCACCCCGAAGAAGTTCTGTACGACCAGGACACCGTTGTGCACCTCACCCTCGTACTCGATCTCCTTCTGGTACGAGAACAGGTCGTTGAGCAGCGCGGCGTAGTCGGCGGCCGCGTTCTCCAGGGAGCGCAGCGGCCCGCTCTCGTAGATCTCAGGCGGCACCTTCCTGCCGTGCCCCAGCCGGCACAGACTCATCGTCAGGTCCGAGCCGAACGTCATGCGCCGCATCTCGACGTAGTCCACCGGATCGGGAATCCGGTTCTGCGCCTGGTTCGCCAGCTCCCAGAGCCAGCTGGCGGTCATGTCCTCGACGGCCGTGCGGAACGCCCGCCTGCCGTCGGCGTCCATCGGCGCGGCGGTGAGCTCCCACAGGTCCGCCAGCCCGCGCTCCAGCGCGTTGACCGGTTCCGGCACCGCGCTCCCGTCCAGTGGCATGAACAACGAGAGCCTGTCGTTGGCGAGCCTGGCACCCGCCAGGTCACGGGTCCGCCCGTGCACCACCGGAAACCAGTCGTCGCCGTACGTCCCCCATGCCAGCCACCGCGATGAAAGGTCCAGCCCGTCCGGGGTGGCGTCCGGATGGATTCCGGCCGCGCACAGCGGCAGATCGATGGCCCGCAGCCGCTCCTCGTCCCAGATGTGCGAGCCCGGCACCCCCGGCTGAGCCTCCAGGATGCCCATCCGGCCCGCCCAGTCGACCAGCCGCTCCCTGGCCCCGTCCAGATGCGGGCTGAGCGTCGTGCCGAACGGCAGATCGAAGTCGGGCAACAGGGACGGCCCGACGTGCTGGTGGGGCAGATGGGTGTGGCTGCGGAACCTCGCCGTCTCCGAACGGGGCGTGAAGCGGATCGAGGCGGCGGCCATCCCGAAGCCGGGCGCGGCCTGTGCGGCACCGCCGTCGTTCATGTAGCGGCTGGAGCGCATGTGCCACTCATGGCCGCCGGACTGCCAGTCCTGCAGCCCCTTGACATACGCGAGCACCGCCGCTGTCTGCACCGCGTCCAGGCCCTTTCCCGTGCAGAGCGGGCCCAGTTCGGTCAGCGCGGTGTTCTCGAACTGCTGGAGCCGGGACGTCAGCAGATCGTTCACCGCCTCGGCGGCCTCCTGCGTCGAGCAGTCGAGAAAACGCTCGAGGACCAGGACGCCGTTGCTGTTCTCGCCCTCGTCCTCGACCTCACGTTGGTACGAGAACAGGTCGTTGCGCAGATGGACCCCGTCGGAGAACGCGTCACGCAGGACACGCAGCGCCCGCTCGCCGGCCACCGCCTCGGGCACCTCCGCTCCCGCCGCGTACTCCACCAGCCCCGCGGACCAGGGGGCGCCGCCCACCTTGCGGCGCATCTCGATGTACTCGACAGGGTTGGCGATGCGGCCCTCGTTGATGTTGGCGAGTTCCCACAACGACTCGTTCAGAAGGTTCTTGGTGGACTCCGCGAACCGCACCCGCCACGCGTCCGACATGCTGGGCACCGTCCGCGCCCACAGGTCCGCCAACCCCGCCTCGACCGGGTTCTCCGGTTCCGGGGTTGGGGCGCCCCGTTCCATCGGCATGAACGCGGGCAGCCGGTCCAGGTACGCCTTGCCGCCCTCGCGGTCCGGGGTGCGCTTGAACAGCTCCAGGAAGTGGTCGTCGAAGAAGAAGACCCACACGTACCAGTCGGTGACCAGGGACAGTGCCTCGGCCGAACAGTCGGGATGGGTGTAGGCGCACAGCAGCGCGTAGTCGTGGGAGTCGAGGTCCTTCTCCTCCCAGATGCCGGATCCCTCCAGCATCCCCATGGCCCGCGCCCACGTCTTCGTGTGCTGCCGCGCCTCCTCCACGTGCGGGTTGAGACGCGCCGGATACGGAACATAGAAGTCCGGCAGGGTGAAGGGCTGTGCCATGTGCGTCCGGCCTTTCGGTGAGCCTCCGCGCGTGCGCCACGCGGTTCGTACGTGTCCGCGCCAGGACTACCCTTCGGCCGTTCGAGGCACGCACGGACGCCATTAGTCACACAAGAAGTGCGCTCGTTCGAGGGATGGTGCCCGCGCGCACCGGCCGGCCCGCCCGTGCGTAAAACTCAGGTAACGCGGCACCGCCAGAAACCCGTTGCCCCCTTACGTCCGCAGGTCAGAGCACCCGCCAGTGGTCTGGTCCACTGGCTCGACCCGCAGCCCCCGCCACACCCTTGACGTGCCATCACCTCAGATCGGAGAGTGTGCGCGCACAACGGAACGCGAGATCGGAGCACGAACACCCCGCGGTACGCACGGCTCCGGAACGCCCAGCTCCAAGCTCCAAGAAGGGTTGTCATGACGTCCAAGCAGAGGACCGGGCGCGCACTCGCGCTGACCACCGCCGGCGCACTGAGCTTCGCACTACTCAGTCCCGCGGTACACGCCGGCGCGGACGGGGTGCGGCCGGAATGTCCGCGCGGTATGGACTGCGACTGGGTACCGGCCGCCTACCAGCAGACCGGCGACCCGGCCGACAAGGAGACGTACGGCAACTTCGACACCGCGGACCGGCCGCACAGCAACAAGATCAAGTTCATCGTTCTCCATGACACCGAGGAGGACTTCGACACCACCCTGAAGATCTTCCAGAACCCGTTGAAGCAGACGTCGGCCCACTATGTGGTGCGCTCCGGCGACGGACACGTCACACAGATGGTGAAGAACAAGGACGTCGCCTGGCAGGCGGGGAACTGGTACCTCAACACCCACTCCATCGGCATCGAACAGGAGGGTGTCGCCACCGAGGGCGCCAAGTGGTACACCCCCGAGATGTACCGCTCCACCGCGAAGCTCGTGCGCTATCTCGCCGCCAAGTACGACATCCCGCTCGACCGCCAGCACATCATCGGTCACGACGGGGTGCCGCCCACCAGCGCGGCCGGCACGAAGAACATGCACTGGGACCCGGGCACCTACTGGGACTGGAACCGCTTCATGGCGCTCCTCGGCGAGCCCACGGTGGCGACGGGCCGCCCGGGCAGCGAACTCGTCACCGTCAGCCCGCGGTTCAAGGACAACCAACAGGCTTTCCGTGACTGTGAGAAGGGCGTCGATCTGCCCGTACAGGGATCCAGCGCCGTGCCGCTCCACACGGAACCCTCCGAGGACGCACCGCTCTTCTCCGATCCGGGCCTCCACACGGACGGCTCGCCGGGCACCAACTGCGCAGCCGACTGGGGCAGCAAGATCAGCGCCACCCAGCAGGCCGTCGTCGCCGACCACGCCCCCGGCTGGACGGCGATCTGGTGGTACGGCAAGAAGGCCTGGTTCAGCACCCCGGCCCGTACCCGCACCACCACCCCCACGTCCGGCTACGTCGTCAGGCCGAAGGCCGGCAAGGCGGAGGTGCCGGTGTACGGGGTGGCGTACCCGGAGCAGTCCGAGTACCCCGCCGACTTCGCCGACCGGAGAGTGGGCACAGCCCTGCAGTACACCATCAAGGCGGGCCAGTCCTACCCCGGCGGCGGACAGGCCCCGACAGGCTTCTTCTACGCTCCGACGATCGACTCCTCGTACCCCCTGGACCATGCGTACTTCCAGGGCAAGGAGAAGTACGTGACGGTCCAGATCGGCCACCGCATCGCCTTCGTGAAGGCGTCCGACGTGGACATCGTCCGCGCACACTGAGCACGCCCGGAGCTCAGGCCTCGGCCCAAGGGGCATGACAACAGCGCGCTGCGGGGCCGGTGTGTCGGCACCGGCCCCGCAGCGCGCATCCCCGTCGGGCAGGTCAGCGAGTGCCCACTGCGGCTCGAACAGCACTCCGCGCCATGGCGCAGTCGTCGTGCAGGCGACGCAACAGCAGTCGCTGCTCCTCGCCCGACGACAGCGCGCCCGGACGGTCCTGTCCCGTCCTGGCCGGCGTGGCGGTGTCCCGCATGGCCCGCTGCAGGGCCGTCTCGTACGTACGGATCTCCCGCGTGAGTACGAGCATCAGATTCACCAGGAACGCATCCCGCGCCGCGGGACCCGCGACCTGGGCCAGCTGGCTGATCTGGCGCCGGGCCACCGGCGCGTCACCCAGGACCGCCCAGAGCGTCGCCAGGTCGTAGCCCGGCAGGTACCAGCCGGCGTGCTCCCAGTCCACCAGCACCGGACCGGTGGGCGACAGCAGAATGTTGGAGAGCAGCGCGTCACCGTGGCAGAACTGCCCCATCCCCTGGCGGCCCCCGGCGTGGGCCAGGCCGTGCAGCAGCTTCTGCAGGTCGCCCAGATCGCGGTCGGTGAACAGACCGAGCTCGTGATAGCGCGCGATACGTGCCGCGTAGTCCAGGGGGGCGTCGAACAGACCGGCCGGCGGACGCCAGGCGTTGACCCGGCTGACCGCACCGAGCACGGCCCGCAGATCCGCGCGCGGCGGGGCCTCCGAAGGGTGCCTCGTCAGCGCCGCCACCCGGCCGGGCATCCGCTCGATGACCAGGGTGCAGTTCTCCGGGTCCGCCGCGATGAGCCGGGGCACCCGGACCGGCGGGCGGTGCCGGACGAACGCCCGGTATGCCGCTATTTCGTGGCGGAACCGCTCCGACCACGCGGGGGAGTGGTCCAGTAAACACTTGGCGACCGCGGTCGCGCGGCCGGTGGAGCCGACGAGGAGGACCGAACGGCCGCTGCGCCGCAGTACCTGCACCGGGTTGAACTCCGGGCAGATCCGGTGCACCGAGGCGATCGCCATCCTCAGCTGCGCGCCCTGCGGACCGGACAGGTCCAGTCTTCCGCTGAGCGAGGGGGCACCCGGCCCTGCCACGCGCCGGGTGCGGCCGATGCCGGGCGCGGGGACGGCGGCCCGGGGGTCGAGATACGGCCCGCCACCCGCTCCCAGGGGACGCAGCGGCCGGGGCGGGGCGGACACGGAGGACGATGCTGTGTACATGGGCGAGACAGATCCCTTCGTGCGCCGACAAGTTGCGTGCGCCGCCCCGGCCGGCGGCCGTTCGGCACCCTGGGGAGTACCTAGGGCTGCCGGGCGGGGTGGCGCATTCCTACCTGACACCGCCACGCCCATGGCAGACCACGTGGCGACCCCTGGCGAAGCCTGGCGAATAGTCGCAGGGCATCTGACAGGGGGTTACTGTCAACACAGCCGAGAACCTGGGGGCTTGACGTGACCGGAGAACCCAACACCCGCCTTTCCGACCTGTTCGGCCTTGCCGGCTGGTCCAAGGGCGAACTCGCGAGAATGGTGAACAGGCAGGCGGCGGCCATGGGCCACCCGCAACTGGCCACCGACACCTCGCGCGTGAGGCGCTGGATCGACATGGGGGAGTCCCCGCGTGATCCCGTGCCCAAGGTGCTGGCAGCCCTGTTCACCGAGCGGCTCGGCCGTGTCGTGACCATCGAGGACCTCGGGTTCGGCCGACGCGGGCGTGTGGGGAAACGGCGAGAGACCGGGACGGAACACAATCCCGACCAACTCCCGTGGGCGCCCGAGCGGACGGCAGCGGTCCTCACCGAATTCACGGGAATGGACCTCATGCTCAACCGACGCGGCTTGGTGAGCGCGGGCGCCGCGCTCACCGCCGGCTCCACGATCGCCGGCCCCATGCACGACTGGCTGCACACCGACCCCGTACTGGCGGCCGACGCCCCACGCATCGACGACCCCATGTACGCGGACCCGGCCGGCTACGACCGGTACGAGGCCGCGCCCATCGGCTCGGAGGAGATCGAGGCGCTGGAACGCTCCGTGGAGGTGTTCCGTGCCTGGGACGCCTCCCGCGGCGGCGGCCTCCAGCGCAAGGCCGTGGTGGGCCAGCTGAACGAGGTGGGCGGCATGCTCGCCTACCGTCACCCCGACCATCTGCAGCGCCGCCTCTGGGGTGTCGCCGCCAACCTCGCCGTGCTCGCGGGCTGGATGTCGCACGACATCGGTCTCGAACCCACGGCACAGAAGTACTTCGTCATCGCCGCCCACGCCGCGCGCGAGGGCGGCGACCGGCCGCGGGCGGGCGAGGCGCTCTCCAGGGCGGCGCGTCAGATGGTCCACCTCGGCCGTCCCGACGACGCGCTCGACCTCATGAAGCTCGCCAAGTCGGGTTCCGGCGACATGGTCCTGCCGCGAACCCAGGCGATGCTGCACACCATCGAGGCCTGGGCGCAGGCCTCGATGGGCCGGGGGCAGGCCATGCGGCGCACCCTCGGCCGTGCCGAGGAGCTCTTCATCTCGGACAAGGGCGATGTGCCACCGCCCAGTTGGATGCAGATGTTCGACGAGGCCGATCTGCACGGCATGCAGGCCCTGGCGTTCCGCACGCTGGCCGAGCACGACCCCTCGGCTGCGGTCATCGCCCAGCGCCATGCGAAGCAGGCGCTGGAACTGCGGGTCAACGGGCGCCAGCGGTCCAAGATCTTCGACTACATCTCGCTCGCCTCGGCCTGCTTCATCGCCGACGACCCCGAGCAGGCGGACCGTTACGCACGGCTCGCGCTGGTGACGATGGGGGAGACCTCCTCGCACCGCACCTGGGACCGGCTGCGCGAAATGTACCGGCTGACGGGCCAGTTCGCGGGCTACGCGAAGATCGAGGACCTGCGCGAGGAAATCCAGCGCTCGCTGCCGCAGAGTTCCCTCATCAAGAGGCCGAGGAGCTCAGAGATCTGATCCTTCGGCGCTGCGAAGGAAGACGTATGGAGGACGTCACGAAGACGAGGCGCTCCCAGGAAGAGGCGCCACGGGAAAAGGCCGTCGTTCCTCGGCCCTCGCTCGGCTACGCCCCGATGCGGGCGATCAGCACGCACGCGTCGTCCAGTCGCTCGGCACCACCGAACTCCTCGACGACGGTCCGTACGCATTCCTGCGCTGTGCGGGCCTCGGCGAAGCGCGGCGCGAGTCCGAGCAGCTTCTCCGTGCCCGGGCGGAGACCGTTGTGGGCGCTATCGGTGCCCCGGGCCAGCCCGTCGGTGTGGAGTACCAGCACATCGCCGGGCAGCAGGTGCACTTCGTCCTGCTCGTACGCGACTCCGGACGCCGCTCCGAGGAGCACCCCGTCCGGCAGGGGTACCTGGCGCCCGGCCCCGTCGCGGAAGAGCAGTGGTGCCGGGTGTCCGGCCTGTGCCCAGTCCAGCCTGCGAGTGGCGGGGTCGAACCGGCAGCACACCGCGCTGCCCAGAGCGGGCTGGACCGATGTCTCCAGTAACTGGTTGAGGTGCCCCATCAGGGCACCGGGTTCGATGCCGGCCACCGCCATGCCGCGCAACGCACCCAGGATCATCGCCATGGCGGAGGTCGCCTGGATGCCATGACCGGTCAGATCACCGACCGTGAGCAGCGTGCGACCGTCCGGCAGTTCCATCGCGTCGTACCAGCCGCCGCCGATCAGCGCGCTCGAATCCGAGGGCAGATAGTGGGCAGCGATGTCCAGGGACCCGGGCCCCTGGTCCGGGAGGCTCAGTGAACCCCGCCACGGAGGAAGTACGGCCTCCTGGAGTTCCACGGCCATCCGGCGTTCGGTCCGGGCGATGTGCTGCTGGTGACGGAGCGAGTCCTGGGTGCGGCGTACCACCTGTCGGCTGCGGTGCAGCGCGCTGACGTCGCGCAGGACCGCCCACATCGAAGCGGTGCAGCCGTCCGCGTCGAGGACGGGTTCGCCCATCATGTGGAGGGTTCGCATCTGCCCGTCCGTGCGCAAAATGCGGAACTCGCCGTCTATCGGCTTGCCGTCGACCAGACAGTCCGTCACCAGTGCTGTGAGCAGGGGCTGGTCCTCGGGTACGAGGACGGAGGGGAGGTCATCCAGCGAGAGAGGCCCTGCGTCGGGGGTGCGTCCGAAGATCTGGAACAGGTCTCCGGACCAGCTCACCTCGTCGGTCAGCAGATTCCATTCGGCGCTGCCCACCCGGCCGATCAGCGAGCCCGGCTGCTCGACGGCGGGCGCGTCCTGGTGGGCCGGCCGGGTCGCCACGGCTGCGAACTGCTCCGCGGCCTCGGAGGGCAGACCTTGCCTGAGCTGTCCGAGATGTGCGCCGAGATCATCGAGCTGATGGACCGCCAGATCGCACAGCGCACGCTGCCAGCGCAACTGCGGGTCGTCCTCGTCGATGAGGACGGTGTCGCGCCGCACCGCGTCCACGTCCCCGCGCAGCCGGTGCGTCCGGTCGATCAACGCTTCGAAGGCGTCGCGCTCGGGCGGCTGGGGGGCGGGGCGGTCCGCGGGCGGGTGGGGCGGCATGTCGTACTCCGATACAGGCGCGGTACAACCAGGGTCTGAGGGTGGACCGGATACGACTGTGGCACAGCCGGCACGAGCCCGTAAGTGGTTTGGCAACACTCGATGCGTTCTTGCGTATGGCATATGCCAGCGGCTGATCGGAACCCAGATCCCTCGAACACCCTTGCTGTCTGCGGGCGTTGATGCAAGTCATGCGGCGCTCGGTGCCGGATGCGCGCCCTTGTGCGCCGCTCTCGCGCGGTGCGCGCGGGCCGGGCCCGGGCATATGCGGACAGGAGCCCCCGCCTGGGCGGGGGCTCCGGGGCTTCGGGTGTCCGCGGTGTCAGCAGAGGGCGATGCGCCCGTACGAGCCCATCTTCCACTTCCACTCGAGGGTCTCGCCGGGCGAGGTGGTCCAGCAGCTCCTGTCGGGGCCGTTGTTGATCACCAGCTGGATGTGCATGTTCCGGCCGCAGTTGTTGGTCGTCCACGCCGTCTTGTTCTGCTTGATGACCTCGCGCGCCACGCAGGCGGGAGCGGTGTCTCCGGCGGCGGCCGCCGGGCCGGCGGCGGTCAGGGAACAGGCGGCGATCATCGCGGTGGCCGCGAGAGTGGTCAGGGTGTTCTTCAGGCGCATGGCTCACGTTCCTAGGGGGGTGGCTGCAATGCCGGGCACAGCGATCAACGAGCGTCACGGCCCCGCGTGACGGTCGTCGAGGAGTGCTCGGGCGCCCGAGTGGGAAGTGCCTCGCCTGCCGGGAATGCGTCCGGGGGAGTCCGCGTTACACGACCAGAACGAAAACGAATCCCGTTCCCATCAAGGGTCCGGGATCGGTACTGGAGTCCGGAGGTGCCCATGGCCCGCAGTGAGGCCCGTCCTGTCGTCACTCTCCGCTCGACCGCCGGAACCGGTCAGAGCTATGTGACCCGCAAGAGCCGTCGCAACAACCCCGACCGCCTGGTCCTGCGCAAGTACGACCCCGTGGCCGGTCTGCACGTCGATTTCCGTGAGGAACGCTGACCGACGCCCGCCTCCGACGGGCGGCTCCGGCAGGCCCTCTGTTCTCGCACCAGGGAAGGAACGCTCATGAAGTCCCGAATCCACCCCGTCTCCCGTCCGGTCCTCTTCCGTGACCGCGCCGCGGGGGCGGCCTTCCTCACCCGTTCCACCGCGGATTCCGATCAGCGGGTGACCTGGGAGGACGGTCGGAGCTATCCCGTCATCGACGTGGAGACCTCCTCGGAGAGTCACCCGTTCTACACGGGGAACCAGCAGGTGCTGGACACGGCCGGCCGGATCGAACAGTTCAACCGTCGTTACGGCCCCGAGGCGCGTGCCGCCCGCGCATGACGCCACGCCCTGCGGCCCGGTCGTCCGTGCCCTGGATCACAGTCCGGGGTGCGGATTCACGGGAACGCCGACTGGTGATTTATCGTTCACCTATATGTGGATGACGCGCTGAGCGCCCACACCAGAGCCGCCCCGGCTGGATTCCCCCGATCCGGCCGGGGCTTCCCCTTGTCCGGGGGAAGACACCTCCGCGTGCGGAACGGATCCTGCGCTCCGGGACGGTCCCTACGCCCGGGCCGGCTCCGGGACGGTTCGCCGTCCCGCCGCTTCGGCGACGAGCGCGGCGGCCGCCAGCCCCGCAGCAGCCACGGCACCCGAGGCAGGCCACAGGCGCACCGTCATCGCGGCCAGGGCCGCGCCGGCCACTACCGCGAGCAGCCGACCGGCGGCCCAGCCGTCACCGGGACGCCACGACCTCCGGGCGAGCCGGCCGACGAGAGACGTCAGCGTCCCGGTGAAGTAGTTCGTGGGCGTGGCCCGGACACGGCCCTGGATGCCCATCGCGAGCCCCATGAGCACCAGAAGGCCCAGTCGGCCCGTGTCCGACGTGATCAGCCCGCACGCCCACAGCACGGCACCCGCGGTGAGCAGTGCCACCTCGATCAGCAGCATGACGGGCAGACGCCACCACATCCGCTCTCCCGCAGCAGCGCCCCAGGCCACCCCGCACGCGTACGAGACCAGCGCGGTGACCACACGCAGCGCGACACCCTCCTCGCCCGCCCCTGCCGCGGCGGCGCCCAGCAGCACCAGGTTGCCCGTCATCACGCCGGCGAAGACCTGGCCGACGCAGATGAAGACGAAGGCGTCCGCCGCCCCGGAGGCCGCCGACAGCAGCAACAGAGCGGCGTGGGCACGGGGACCGTCCGCGGTGTCGCGGCCTGCCGGTTCGGTGGGTGCGGGGGGAGTCGGCACGTCAGCATCCTCGCCGCCGTGCGTCCGGCCGGCCGGCGTTGGCCTCGGCACGGCGCGGCGCCTCACGCCACGCAACTCCTTACGGCGCGTCCCGCTCGGCGCCCCGGTCATCCACGGACGCGCCGGTCATGGCGAGACCACGGCGCTGGCCGGTCCGGCTGGCACGAGGCCCGCTGCCGTACGGGCGATGGTGCGGGCCATCCCGCCGAAGACGCTGGAGTGGAAGGGCGACGCCATGGGGTCTCCGCATCACTTCGCCCTGCCCTGTCCGCCGGGCTGCCCACTCCACCGGGCCGTTGCGACCAGTCCGGCCCGCGCCCGACCGCGTCGCATCACGCCGGTGCGGCGACAGCAGGTGTGGTGCGGCACGTCGGGGGCATCCGTCGCCCATGGACGCAGAGGTTGGAAGAGACGCGCGCGACGGAGTACGCCAACGGGCATGGGGCCGTGTGCTCCTGCGAGCCGTCATCCTGGTGACGGCCTTCCTGGCCATGGTCGGATTCTCCATAGTGCTGGCGAAGGCGACGCTCACGCCGTCACCCGCCTCGGAGGATCTCGTGACGTCGAACCTCCGTCCGGGGCGCTCACTGCGGCAGTACGCCGAGGACTACACGTTCCTCGCTGCGTGCAAGCAGGCCGGCGGCAACCTGGTGCTGGGCATGCCGTTCGGTGTCCTGCTGCCGGTCCTCGTGCCGCGGCGGCTGCGCATGATCCGTATGGTCCTGTTGACCGTCCTCGTCATCGTGATCGTCGAACTGGTGCAGGGGGCACTGGTCCCGGGACGCGCCTTCGACGTCGACGACGTCATCCTCAACACGGCGGGCGCGCTGCTCGGCTATCTGGTGCTGGGCCGGCGCCTGAGCCACCGCTACCACGTGCTCGCGGCCGAACCGGAGCGCAGGGCCGAGCCGGTCCGGACCCGGAGGACGAAGCCCGGCGCGGCCGAACCGGACCGCAAGGCCGTGCCGGTCCGGACCAGCCGGACGAAGCCCGGCCGCACCGCCCCCCGCGTGGGCACGGTGTGGACGCGGGCGCGGGACGGAGTGCGGGCGGGCCTCACCCGCGAACGCGGCCACAAGCGCTGACCGGCCCCGCGACAGGCGGACGGCAGGGCACCCGATCGGCCCGTTGCCGATTGCACGCCGCCCGGGGCGGTCCCAGCGTGGGGTGACGCCGCATTGTCCAGCAGGCGTACGGATCACCCGCCGAAGGGGAAGCGACATGGCCGACGCGCAGTGGAGTCCGGGGCGCAGGGCAGGAGACGCCGATGAATTCCTGCCGGTGCTGGACGTCATCGAGCCGGTCCGCCAGCGCCGTCTCACCGTCCTGTTCCGTCTGCTGCTGCTGATCCCGCACTTCGTCGTGCTGTTCTTCCTGGAGATCGCGGCGTTCTTCACCGTCGTCTTCGGCTGGTTCGCCGCCCTCGTTCTCGGGCGGCTCCCCGAACCCGCCTTCCGCTTCCTTGCGGCGACCCTCGCCTACCGCACCAGGGTCGCCGCGAGCGTCATGCTCCTCGTCGACCGCTATCCGCCGTTCACTCTGTCCCAGCCGCAGGACTACCCGGTCCGCATCGACGTCCGTCCGACGAGCCTCAACCGGCTGGCCGTCTTCTTCCGGCTGATCCTGGTGATTCCCGCAGCCGTCGTGCAGAGCCTGGCCACGTCCGGGTGGTGGGCGCTGTCGATCGTGTGGTGGCTCATCACGCTGATCCTCGGGCGCATGCCCCGCCCGCTCTTCGAAGCCACGGCGGCCACCCTCCGCTACGAGATGCGCGTGTCCGCCTACCTGTCGATGCTCAGCCCGGCCTACCCCAAGGGGTTCTTCGGAGAGGACGCCCTCTCCGTACCGGAACAGCAGGGGCGCTCGGCGACCAGGCCGCTGGTCATGAGCACCGCGGGCAAGGCGCTGCTGGTCCTCTTCCTGGTCCTCGGGCTCGTCGGCAGCATCACGACCTCAGTGACCCGCTCGTCGTCCGACGACATGGATTACGGGATGCAGGCGTAAAGGACTCGTGCGAACCACCGCCCGACCGGCATGATCGTCCGATGACATGGACAGCACCTGAAGCCACCCGTACCGATGGTTCGCTCGTCGCGGCAGAGCGGGAGATGCTCACCGGATACCTCGGATGGTTCCGAGCCACCCTTCTCCAGAAGTGCGCCGGCCTGACGGGCGAGCAACTTGCCGAGCGGACCACACCACCGTCGAACCTCTCGCTGCTCGGCCTCCTCCGACACATGGCCAAGGTCGAACGCACCTGGTTCCGGCAGCGGTTCGCCGGTGAGGATCTCGCGCCGATGTACGACCCGCAGAAGGGCAAGGACGCGGACTTCGAGGACCTCGACCCTGCCCGGGCGGCCGAGGACTACGCCCGGCTGGTCGAGGAGTGCCGTCTGGCGGACGAGGTCGTCGCCGGCGCCTCGTTCGACGACACGTTCGTCCACAACGGCGAGGTCTTCTCGCTGCGCCTGGTACACGTCCACATGATCGGCGAGTACGCGCGCCACATCGGCCATGCCGATCTGGTGCGCGAGCGGCTGGACGGGGTGACCGGGGCCTGAGGCGGGGCGCGGGCGCTGACGGAACCCCCGCGCGGACAAACGCGTACGGACAGGAGCCCCGCCCTCCGTAGGGTGGGGCCCCCGACGGCGACGCCGTCATCCGACCCGCGCCCCCTGTGCGGGCGGACGGAGGAGGCGGCTAGGCCGACCGGTGGGTGAGGCTGGAGCTGGAGCTGAGCGCGTTCGACGCCGACCGGTTCGAGCCGTACGTGAGGCGTCCCACCGTGGGTGTGGTGTCTCCGTCGCCATGAAGACGTTCGGGATGCGATTGGCCACGGCGTGCGGTGTGCGCAGGATTCGCACCATCCATCATCCGGCGAACGACACGGCCATCGGGATGAACCGGAAGCTGGGCTGCACCGACACCCGCACCGACTGAGCCGAGCCCGGCCGTTCGCGCCGACCGACACGTCGGCGGGAGCGGAGTTTTCCGGCGGTCGGTGGTGTTGAAGCGATGATGAGGGCACGCGGCCGACGAGCGCCGCGACCGCACATCGACGACGGGACCACTGCCATGCCTCTTCAGGGCGAGTACGAGCCGAGCCCCACACCTCAGGTGCGTGACCAGGTCGAACAGTACGAGAGTTCGGGCGGAACGCAGGGGACGACCATGCGGGGTATGCCGGTCATCGTCCTGACGACGCTGGGCGCCAAGAGCGGGAAGATCCGTAAGACGCCACTGATGCGGGTCGAGCACGACGGCTCGTACGCCGTGGTCGCCTCCCTGGGCGGGGCTCCGCAGCACCCGGTCTGGTACCACAACCTCACCGCCGACCCGCGCGCCGAACTCCAGGACGGCCCGGTGCGCCAGGACATGACCGCCCGTGAGGTCACCGGGGACGAGAAGGCGCTCTGGTGGGAGCGCGCCGTCGAGGCGTACCCCGACTACGCCGACTACCAGGAGAAGACCGACCGGGAAATCCCCGTGCTCGTACTGGAGCCCGTGGAAAACGGCCACTGAGCAACACGGGCACCCGGACCGGCCGGACGCGAGCCGGTACGGGCCGGCCGTCCCGCCGGGCCGCGCGGGACACCAGGGTCGTGGGCGGCCCGCCCGCACGGGCGCGAGGAGCGCGACGGGATATTCTCCAGCACGGCTCCTGGCGCCTGGGGCCGAGCGGAAGGATGCACAACCAGATGACAGACAACTCCGAGCTGGTCGCGTTCGTCCGGGCGCGCCTCGACGAGGAAGAAGGGGTCGCACGTGCGGCCGGCGGCGGCGCGTGGCGGTGCCCGGCCGAGGTGCCGGGCGAGATCCACGACCGGACCGGTGCCATTGCCTTCACACTGAGGACGCACGGCTACGACCACCACATCGCTCTGCAGGATCCCGCGCGAACCCTCCAGCGCATCGAGACCAGCAGGGTGCTCCTCGACGAGTACGCGGAGGTCGCAGCCTTGGACGTCGACCGCCCGCAGCGGGACTTCGCCTCGGGCCGGGCCTTCGGCCTGGGGTTCGTGGTCCGGCAGATGGCCGCGGAACATGCCGGGCACCCCGGTTACCAGGTGAAGTGGCTGCCCCGGTTCACGCAGTAGGCGCACCGTGCCGGGGAGGACGCTGCGCCTCCCGCGGCACGGTCGAGCCCCCGGGCGCACGGACCGGCTGCCCCGGGCGCGCCACGCGGACACCGGCCGGTCAGAGCGGGTTCGTGCCGCCTTCGCCCTTGGTGGACACCTGATCGCTCCGCTCCTGGAGCCGGCGCGCCTTTTCCTCGAGGCGCCGGCGCTCCTGCGGATCGGAGACGCGCTCGGCCGCCTCCTTCATCTCCTGGGCCTTGGCGCGAATACGCTCGGCGCGGCCGCCGGTTTCATCCGCAACACTCATGATCACTCCTGGGTCTCGGGGGAGAGCCGACTCCACCAGCGAATCAGCGCGCCCACACACGTGCATCTCGAACGGTCACGCGCCGCTACGAAGTGCGGTGCGTGACCGATCGTGCGGGGCGTCGTCGCTTCAGTTCCTGTCCGATCGTGCCGATCTGCTCCGTCAGAGAGCTGTATTCATCGACAACGGCACGGGAGCGCACCATGGATGCTCGTCTGAACCTGTTCGGCAGCGCGGCCGGGGGCAAGTTCTTCAAGTACATCAACTCGGCCGACAAGGTGGTCGTGGGCTCGACCCTGCCGGCGGTCACGCAGGAACTGGTGAAGCTCCGTGCGAGTCAGATCAACGGCTGTGGCTTCTGCACCGACATGCACACCAAGGACGCCACGCATGCCGGGGAGACCGCGATCCGTCTCCATATGGTCGCCGCCTGGCGGGAGGCCACGGTGTTCACCGACGCCGAGCGCGCCGCGCTGGAGCTGGCGGAGCAGGGCACCCGCATCGCGGACGCGGCGGGAGGCGTCACGGACGAGGCCTGGGCGAACGCGGCCAAGCACTACGACGAGGACCAGCTGGCCGCCCTGGTGATGCTCATCGCCCTCATCAACGCCTACAACCGGGTCAACGTCATCGTCCAGCAGCCCGCCGGCGACTACCAGCCCGGCCAGTTCGGATAGCGGGGACGGCGCAGGCATCCGGCGGCTGCCGGAGGCGGGGGGCCTGGCTGGCCCGGGGCGGTCCGTTCTCTCTGGCGAGATCATGCGCCTGAACGCACGGCCCGGTTGCGGGAGTCGCTGCCCCACGCCGCGCGCACGAGCATGTTCGGCGGGGAAACGAGGAAGGCATGCGCACGTGGACCCGCGCCGTGCCTGCGGCGATGGGCGCGCCGGTTGGGGTAGAGCTAAGCGGCAGCTACGGCACCGATTCGGGCAAGGACAGGAGCGCGTGCTCCGTGACGTAGGCCCTACGACCGCTGAGGCATCATGTCGTCAGTGATCACCATTCATCTGAAGTACGAGATCGACCCCGACCGCATCGAGGACTTCGAGGAGTACGGCCGGCGGTGGGTCGTACTCGTCAACCGCTTCGGCGGCACGCACCACGGCTACTTCCTGCCCAGCGAGGGCGACAGCGACATCGCCTACGCGCTCTTCTCGTTTCCCGGCTTCGCGGAGTACGAGCGCTACAGGGCCGACAGCACCACCGACCCCGAGTGCCAGGCCGCATTCGAGCTTGCGCGCCGCACACGGTGCATCCGACGCTACGAGCGCCGATTCCTGCGCCCCCTCGACGCGGAGGAGAAGTGAGCACCATGACAGCGCGCGTGACGGCCGTGAGCAGCGTGGTCCACCTGACCCCGGCGGAGATGGCCGAACTCGGCGCCTCGATCCGCCGCCTGCTGGCCGGGTACCGGGGGCGGGACGAGGCGTCCGCCGCGCGACCCACAGGCACGGTGGCCGTCGCGGCGGTCACCCGCCTGTTTTCCCCTGCTCGGCCGCTGAGGCCGCCGGCCCGGCAGGCGAAGCCGGACGGCCCGGCGTGCGATGCCGGGCGGGAGTGGCCTCAGACTGCGCCCAGATCGGTGCTGAGCCAGTGCTCGGGCCGCATGTGGATGACGACCTGCTCGCCGTGCTCCCGCCATGCGAAGTCGACATAACCGTCGACCTTCTCCGGCGGGAGATAGCGTGACGAGATCTCCACCAGCTGCTCGCGGGTGGCTTGCTGGGTCGAGATCACTGGGCCCTCCACGGAAACGTAACGGACGGTCGGCGTGACGCGTTCGACCATCATGGAGAACCGGCCGGCTGCGGCGATCGAGGTGCCTTTCCGGGAGGTGCGGCCCGTCATGATCCAGAGGTCGCCGCCCGGTTCGTACGCGTACCAGATCGGTACGACGAGCGGGCCCCGGCCCTCCTCGGCCGCGACCACCGCCAGTGCTGCGACGTGCGGTTCGGCCAGGAACTGCTCGCGTTCTTCGCGGGTCAGGGGCATGGAGGACTCCTTCGGGTCGGATGCGTTCTACGCAGGCTCCGTGGGCGAGCGGCCCGCCGCCGTGCCGATGACCTCGTCCAGGACCTCGCGGGAGCGGAGCAGGTCGTTGATCATGCGGTCGATGCGGTTCCGCTCGGTGGTGAGATCGGCGACCAGCGCCGGGGTGGCGCGAAGGGAAGGCCCGCCGTCCTCGTCACGCATGCACGGCAGGATCCGCGCGATCTTCGAACTGTGCAGACCGGCCGCGTAGAGCTCCTGGATGCGGATGACCCGGTCGACGGCGCCCTCGGGGTAGTCGCGGTGACCGCCGGGCGTCCGATCGGCTGCCAGCAGCCCCTGCTCCTCGTAGTAGCGCAAGGAACGCTCCCCGACGCCGGTGCGAGCCGCCAGTTCTCCGATGCGCATGACCACCCCATGACTTGAATCTCACATCAATGTCAGGTTCTACGGTACCGCCATGACGCACACACAGCAGGCAGCCGCCGCATCACATCTCTTCGAACCCGCCCGCCTCGGTGGTCTCGGACTGGCCAACCGGCTGGTCATGGCCCCCCTGACACGTAACCGTGCCACGGCCGACGGCGTGCCGGGCGAGCTGATGGTCACCCACTACGCACAACGCGCCTCGGCCGGTCTGATCATCGCCGAGGGCACCACCCCCAACGCGGTCGGCCGGACCTACCCGCACATCCCGGGCATCCACAGCCCCGAGCAGATCGCCGGATGGCGCCGGGTCACCGACGCGGTGCGAGCGGCTTCCGGGCGGAGCCACATGTTCCTCCAGTTGCAGCACGGCGGCAGGGTCGGTCACCCCGACACCAGCGGTCACATCCCGCTCGCGCCGTCCGCCGTGCGCTTCCCGGAGATGCTGCCGACACCGAAGGGCCTCCAAAGCGCCGTCGCACCCCGTGAGATGTCGGCGCGGGACATCAAGTCCACCATCGCCGATTTCGCAGCGGCGGCCCGCAACGCCGTCGAAGCGGGCTTCGCCGGTGTGGAGGTGCACTCCGCCAACGGGCACCTGCTGCACCAGTTCCTGGCCGGCAACACCAACCGCCGGACCGACGAGTGGGGAGGCTCCGCGGCCGACCGGACGCGGTTCACCGTCGAGGTGGTGCGGGCCGTCGCGGAGGCCGTCGGCCCGGAACGCGTCGGCGTGCGCATCTCGCCCGGTGCGGGCGTCAACAGCATCGAGGAAGGTGACACCGAGGGCATCTACGCGGCGCTCCTGCCCGCGCTCGCGCGCATCGCCCCGGTCTATCTCCACGTGGTCCACGCCGACCCGGACCAGCCCCTCTTCTCGCGGATCCGCGAGGACTGGCCGGGCACGCTGATAGCCAACCCGGTGCTCTCGCGTGAGGAGACGGCGGCGGACGGCGGCATGAGGCGAGGGGAGCGGCTGCTGGCCGAGGGTGCCGAACTGATCGCGCTGGGCCGCGGATTCCTTGCCAACCCCGACCTCGTGGAGAGACTGCGCACGGGTTCACCGCTCAATGAGATCCGTCCGGAATTCCTGATGCACGTCCACGGGGCGGAGGGTTACAACGACTACCCCCTGCTGGCGCGGATCTGAACCGTGGACCGGGGGCGGAGCGGCGCACCCTGCAGTAGGCCGGCCCCGGGTCCGTACAGCGTGTCAGTGGCCGCCGCTCGCCGGCCGCCGGCGGCGCATCAGCTCCGAGAGCTTCCGCCGCGGGGGCCGGGCGGTGATGTCGCCGCCGCGTGACTGCCCGGTCAGTCGCACCTGGAGGGTGGGGCCGACGGCCTGACCGGATTCCGGACCGATCCTGATCTCTCCGCTGCTGCGTACCAGACCGTCCGTGTCGACGACGACGCCCGGCCTGGTCACCAGGATGAGGTTTCCCCCGATCCGCAGGTCGAGATCGATGTGCAGGGTGCTGTGGGTGATCACCGCGTCGGTGAAGTCGAGCTTCGCTTCGCAGAACATCAGCCGGATCTCCATCCGGCGCGGGACGAGCCAGCGGCCCGTACGGCTGACATCGCCGAAGCGCTGGTCGATCCTGACCAGTTCCTTGGCCTGCGGCGGCATTCCCTCCGAAGGCAGGTCGGCAGTCAGTTCCGCCAGCTCGCCCCGGGTGCGGGCGGACAGTGCGGCGTCCAGGCGCTCGTCCAGCTCGACAGCGGTGAGCCGGCCGTCGCCGGCGGCCACCTGGAGGATCTCCACGACCTGGTCCCGCTCCCGGTCGGATGCCCGCAGCTCGGGCCGTGCGTCACGTCCTGAAGAGTCGTCGGCCGACTGCAGTTCACCCGTCATCCCTGCATTTTGGCCGAGGGCCCGGGGTGTCGCAACGCCCTTGATCGCGGGGGCGTACCCGGCCGGGGACCGAGGCCGGGTCGTACGGGACAGGCGGGCCGGTTCGCGGGCGCCCGGACGCCTCAGCCGACGGGCCTCCGTTCCGATCCCCGCGGGCCGGCCGCCGCGCGCAGCAGGTCGCGCAGTTCCAGAGCGGCCGGGAGCGGCGCGGTGGGCAGCGCGACGTGGACGGTCCGGCGCAGGGCCGGGTCGGTCAGCCGGCACAGGGCCAGTGTGCCGGGGACCGCCCGGGCGGCAAGTGAGGGGACGAGTGCCACCCCCAGTCCCGCGGCCACATAGCCGAACTTCCCGGCCCACTCCGCAATGCGAATGACCTTCCTGGGGGTGAAGCCCGCTCGGGCGCAGGCGTCCGCGAGCATGGTCGGGCGGTCACCGTACGCGCTCTGGAGCCAGGCCTCGTCGCGAAGTTCGCGCAGGTCGAACGTGCCGGTCCGGGCCAGCCGGTGGCCCTGGGGGAGTACGACGCACAACTCGTCCTCGCACAACACGGTCGTGGTGATGCCGTCGGCCTGCGGCAGACCGGACGGGTAGTCGCTGACGACGGCCAGGTCGAGGGCGCCGTCCGTGAGCCGCCGCATGAGGATCTCCGTGGGGCCCTCGGATGCGGCGACCTCGACGCCAGGCCGGATGTCCCGGAGCGACCGGAGGGCGCCGGGTACCAAGGAGATGTTGGCGGTGGCGAACGCGCCGACGTGCAGCAACCCGCCCTGCCCTGCGTGAAGGACGGCCAGTTCCCGCTCCGCCCTCGCCAGCCGGTCCAGCACCTCGGTGGCATGCCGGTGCAGTGTGCGGCCGGCGGGGTTCAGGCGCACACCCCTGGGGAGCCGGTCGAACAACGGGCCGCCCGCCTGCTGTTCCAGCGCGGCGATCCGCCGGGACACCGCGGACTGCGTGTAGTTGAGCCGGATCGCCGCCTGTGTGAACGAACCGCACTCCGCCACGGCCACGAGCAGCCGAAGCGCATCGTTCTCGAACACCCGCTCACCACCTCCCGGCTGTCGACCGTCTTGCCCGCCATTCTCGCTCCTCCCATTCCTCTGACGCATGGCTTCCATGCAATCCAGTCGCTGGTGGAATGCCGGGCCCCGCCCTAACGTCGATCGCATGGCGGTGAGACGGCGTCGATACGCGTTCCGCCCACATCACGTTCCAACCAGCCCTAGGGGGAAGTGTGTTGTCACAGAGACGAGCGATGGCCGGGTGTGTCCGGTGACGGGCGAGGGGGTCCTTTCCCTGCCGACGATGCTGACCGACGTGGAGGAACTCGTGCGGTGCGAATCCTTCTCGTCCGACCTGGGGGCGGTTGCTCGCAGTGCGGAAGTGGTCGGTTCCGTGGGGGCGAGGCTGCTGGGGGCACCGCCGGAACGGATCGCGATCGGTGGGGTGAGTCACCTGCGGTGGTCCTTCGGCACTCCGAAGGTTCTGCTGGTCGGGCATCACGACACGGTGTGGCCCATGGGCTCGATCCGGAGCCGTCCCTGGTCGGTGGCAGCCGGCAGAGCACGGGGGCCTGGCGTTCTGGACATGAAAGCGGGACTGGTGCAGATGTTCCATGCGCTGGCGTCCCTCCCTTCGCCGGACGGGGTGTGCGTGATCGTCAACGGGGACGAGGAGGTCGGCTCCACGACGTCACGGCAACTGATCGAGCAGTCCGCAGCCGGGTGCGCCGCCGCGTTCGTGCTGGAGGCGTCGGCGGACGACGCGGGGGCGCTCAAGACCGCCCGCAAGGGCACGTCACGTTACGAGATCGTGGTGCACGGCAAGGCCGCACACGCGGGCCAGGAACCCGAGAAGGGGGTCAACGCCACCATCGAGGTGGCTCACCAGGTGCTGTCCGTGACCGGCCTGGGCGCCTCCGCCGCCGCAGCCGTGGACGGCGGCCCCCTGGGCGCGGCAACCATCACGCCCACCCTTCTGTCGGCGGGAAGCGCACGCAACACGGTCCCGGCACTTGCCCGGCTGACGGTCGACGTACGTGCGCCCAGTGCCGCGTCGCAGGAGGCGATCGATGTGCTGGTGCGGGGGATGACGCCCCGGACCCCCGGTGCGCGACTGGAAGTCCGGGGCGGAAGGCAACGGCCGCCGATGGGCCCGGAGTCCTCCGCCGCCCTCTTCGCCCTGGCGTCCCGGATCGCCGTCGCACAGGGGCACGAACCCCTGAGGGGGGTGTCCGTCGGCGGCGCCTCCGACGCCAACTACACCGCGGCGATGGGCTGTCCGACGCTGGACGGCCTCGGGGCCGTGGGTGCCGGAGCCCACGCGGACTCCGAGTACGTGGACATCGACCGGATGGTTCCACGGGCCCGGCTGCTCGCCGAACTCATCGCGCGGACCAGGCGATGACGCGCTTGTCCGTAACGGCCGAGTGGGCCGTGGCACATCTTCCAGGGAGACGATTCGAATGAGGCCAGGCGTGAACGGATTCGGCTGGGGCGAGGCCTGCGGAGACTACGCAGTCGCCGGAGTGGGCGGTGCGCTCGCGCAGACGGGCCGGCGGGCGCTCGTGACACTGTGCCTCGTGCTGCTTGTCCTCCTGGCCGTCAAGCAGCCCGTCGCGGCGTGGGCCAGGGGTGCCGTGGTGATCGGGATCGTGCTCGTCGTGTGGGGACTCACCCGCGGATGGCGTCTCCTGTCCACCCGGTTCGGGCTCCGCAGGTGCTATCTCTTCCCGGGCGGCCTGGTCGTCACCGACCTGTTCGGCCGGCCGCTGGGAGCCGTGGCGTGGAGCGAGGTGACGGCACTGAACGTGGTGGTCACCCAGTCGCTCCTGATGGCCTTCCACCGGTTCGAGGTCGAGCGGCGAGGGGGCCGACGCCTGGCGTTCCTGGCCATGGGTGCGCAACCTGCCCTGGTCGAGCCTCTGCTGAGCCGGGCCGCAGCGAACGGCGTGGGGCGCTGACCGGTCTCGGCCGCGGTCGCGCGCCCCGTCGGGGTACCGTAGTCGGCTCAGCCGGCCAGGTTGCGCAGGAACCGTGCCGCGACCGGGCCCGCGTCGGCGCCGCCGGACCCCCCGTCCTCCAGGAGGACCGCCCACGCGAGGTCGGAGTCGCCCTGGTAGCCGATCATCCATGCGTGGGTGCGGGGCGGCTTCTCGGTACCGAACTCAGCCGTTCCGGTCTTCGCGTGCGGGCTGCCGGGGAGATCCCGCAACGCGTGGGCGGAACCGGAGGTCACCGTGGCGCGCATCAGCTCGCGGAGCTGACCGGTGACGTCGGCGCCGAGCGAGGCGGGGGCGGTGTACTTCTTCTTCACCGCGTCCGGCACCAGCACCGGCTGGTTGAACGCGCCGCTCTTGACGGTGGCCGCCATGGATGCCATGACCAGCGGAGATGCCTGGACACGTGCTTGGCCGATGGTGGCGGCGGCCTTGTCGTTGTCACTCGTCGTGGCGGGGACGCTGCCGTCGTACGTGGTCGTGCCCACGTCCCAGCTGCCCCCGATCCCGAACGCCCGGGCCGCGTCACGCAGATCGGTGCTGGAGAGCCGGCTGCGGGCGTTCACGAAGTAGGTGTTGCAGGACTGGGCGAAGACATCCGTGAAGGTCGAGCCGGCCGGGAGGGAGAACTGTCCCTGGTTCTCGAAGCGCTGGCCGTCGACGTCGGCGAACTTCGGGCAGGCCGCGGCATCCGCGGGCCGGGTGCCGCCCTTCAGCAGGGCCGCCGTGGTGACGACCTTGAAGGTGGAGCCGGGCGGGTAGCGCCCTTCGAGAGCGCGATTGAGGCCACCGGGCCGGTTGACGGCGGCGAGGATGTGACCATTGCGCGGGTTGACGGCGACGATGGCCGCGTTGTTCTCGACCTCGGCCACGGCGTCGGCCGCCGCCTTCTGGACGCGCGGGTCGATGGTGGTGCGTACCGGACGGCCTTCGGCCGAGGCGGCTGGGCCGAGGGTCTTGAGAGCGCGCCCGCTCTGCCGGTCCGCGACGACGAGGGACTTGCCGGCCTTCCTGCCGCCGGAGAGCACCTTGTCGTACCGGGCCTCGAGTCCCGATGCCCCCTTGCCGCTGACCGGGTCGACGACGCCTACGAGCGAAGCGGCCTGGAGCGGCCGGCCCCGGCTGTCGAGCACCTTGCCCCGGGTCTCGTCCGTCTGGAGCGCCAGCGTCTGGCCCGGGCTGAGTTCCGGGTGGATCATCGGCGAGGTGAATTCGACCTTCCACGTCCCCGACGTCCGGTTCACCTCGGCGTGGGAGCGCCAGGTGACCTCACCCGCACCAGGAACCTCCATGGCCACGGAGAAGGGGAAGAGGACCTTCCCGTCCTCCTCCTTCCGGCCGTCGCCGTCCACAAGGGTGGTCCGGGAGGGCTTGAGGTTGGTCAGTATCGACGTGAGGAGCGAGGCGGCGTTGTCAGGAGTATCGGTATGGCGTGCGGCCCCTTTCGCGTCGTGCTTCGCCCACGCCGCGAGGAATGCCGTCAATGGCTTCCGGGCGGCTGTCACCTGCGGATCGTCCTCCTTCGCGTCGCCGCCCCAGAGACTGAAGGCGCCGTACCCGCCTCCGGCCAGCAGGAGGAGGACCGCGAAGATGCCGAGCAGCCGCCGCCCGCGGCGCCGCGGCCCGTATCCCGTATGAGTGTTCCGGATGCCGGCACGCGTCAAGGTGCTCTCCGTTCTGGGTCCGGCCTGTTCGGCCCGCCGGAGACGGCCCCCGGCAACTAGGGGGCGCAACCGTGCGGGCAGGCCCTCGACAGCCCTGCCGAAGCCCCCGCGGGCAACCCCCGCCGGGAGTCAAACCCGCTGCCGGCCCACATGTCGAATATGCTCTCGGCATCGGCGTGAGTCGTAAGCAATATTGCTGCACGTCAGGGGGGCGCAGTGCTGACCGAACGGCACCTGGAAATCTTTGTCGCGCTGGCGGAGGAGGAACACTTCGGCACGGCTGCCCAGCGGGTGGGCATCACCCAGCCACCGCTGTCGCAGGGCCTGCGCAGGCTGGAGGCGCTGCTCGGGGTCCGACTGTTCGATCGTGAGCGCGGGGTGTTCCTCACCGAGGAGGGGGCCCTGCTGCTTCCGCACGCCCGCCGGGCTCTGGCGGCGCTCGCGGAGCTCAGGGAGACCGGCGCCCGCGAGCACGCGGACGGCCGTCGCCTGCGACTCGGGCTGACCCCCGAGGTACCGGCCTCGCTCGCGGCCGATGTGGCAGCCGCGCCGGTCCGGGCCGGTGAGCGGACGCGGATCGGCATGGTGACGGCGTCAACGGCCGCGCTGCTCGGTGACGTCGAGGCCGGGCGGCTGGACCTGGCGGTGATCCGGCATCCGTCGGTGCTGCACGGTCTGGCCGCAGGCCGAGTGATCCTGTTGCCGACGTGGGTCCTTGTGCCGGCCGGCCTCCAACAGGTGGGTGGTGCGGTGCCGTTGGGGCTACCTGTCGCCGTGCGCCCGCGCGTCGAGGCGCCGGCGGCCCATGACCTGTTCGTCGACACCCTGGCCGGCCGCGGCCGTCGGGTGGAGACCGTCGTGGTCGCCGACGAGCGCGCCGGCCTTGCCCTGGTCGCGTCGGGCCAGGCGGTGCTCGTCACGGCGGACGACGCGCTGACGGCCTCCGGAGTTGCGCGCCGGGCGGCGACGGAGCCGCCGCTGCCCCTGCGGTTGCGCGTGGCGTGGAACCCGCGACGTCCGGACGCGAAGGAGACGGCGAAGACCGCACAACTGCTGGAGGACGCACTGGCCCGGAAGGCGGCGCTGTGAAGGGGAGCCGGCGCGGCATCGGTGTGGAGCGCACCATCCGCGGCATGTTCGACGACGCGGGTGTCCGGGGCTGGCTCCATGTGGCGGAACTGCACCGCCCTTCGGTCCAGGTGGCCATCGACGCCGACGACCAGCTGCCGATGGGTTCGGTCTACAAGGTGCCGCTCATGGTGGCCTTCTGCCGGCTCGCGGACGCGGGGCTGATCGATCCGTGCCGTCGGCTGACCCTCGAAGCCGAGGACCGCGTCGCCGGCCCGACCGGCGTCTCCATCCTTCGTGACCCCGTCACCATGTCCCTGCGCGACCTGGTGACCCAGATGATGAGCATCTCCGACAACACCGCGGCCGCCGCCGTACTCCGCGCAGTCGGCGCCGACGTGGTCGACGCCGTGTGCCAGGACCTGGGCATGCCCGACACCCGTGTCCACGGGGGAGTCGTCAGCACGTTCCGCCGGCTCGTCGCCGACACGGGAGCCCGATCGCTGGACGCGGCGCTGGCACGCGTGAGCGACAACGACGCCGTCGTGCCGGCGGACGTGTACGACCCTGCGTTCAAGGCCTCCAGTACGGCTGCGGACATGGCACGCCTGCTGCGCGCGATCTGGGTGGGACGGGCCGCCTCCGCCGACCGCTGCGCCTTCATGCGCGAGGTCATGCGCAGCCAGCCGTGGACGCACCGGCTCGCCTCCGGGTTCCCTTACGACGACGTCACCGTCTACGGGAAGACGGGCACGTTCGGGGCGTTGCGCCATGAGGCGGGGGTCGTCGAACTCGCGGACGGCAGCACCTATACGGCGGTGGTGTTCACCCAAGCCGCCCGGGCGGACAGCAAGTTGCCCCGGGCCGACGCCGTGATCGGGGCGGCGGCACGAGTCGCCGTGGAGGAACTGCGCGGAACCCAGGACGACTGAGAGGGGCCGCCGGTCGCGGACACGCACGCGTTGCGGGGGCAGTGACGCCACGCCCCCTTCCGCGGGCGCGGCGAGGTGTGGCGTCAGGCGGACAGCCGGTTGGGGTGGGAGGCGCGGCGGGCCGCGGCCAGCAGGGCGTGTATCCGTGGTGCGGCCTGGTTCATCTCGGTCACGGGCGTCGCGAACGGCAGCCGCACGTCGCGCCGCGTGCGGGCGTACTCAAGACGCAGGGTGACGCCGTACCGGTCCAGCGCCAGGGGGAGCGCACGCAGCATGTTCTTGTCCGGGCCCGGGCGCACGAGGCGCAACAGCAGCGGCACGAGTTCCGCGTGACTGTCCATGAGATGGGTCAGCATGTCGGCCTCGTGCGGGGCGACCGGATCGGGTACGGCCGTCAGGAGAGCGGACAGCGGTACGAATGTGCGGCCGCCGTCGTCATCGAGGGCCGCCTGGCCGAACTCCATGCAGATGCTTCCCGTGGCCTGCGCGTCGTAGGGGGCGGTCAACAGCCCGGTCATGGTGACCCGGCCGCGCAGCCGGTCGCGTACGGGGGCGGGCGCGACATCAGTGAACTCCACCCGCACGGGGACGGGCGCGGCCGGACGGTCAGGGCCGGTCGCGGACGGTTCATGCAGGTGGATGTGGCCCATCGCGCCCGTGCCGTCGAGGCGGTGGACGTCGACGGGGTCGAGACCGTCACTCACGACCGTCATCGAATGGGCTGTGGTGAGGATCGACAGCATGCGTTCGGCGGGAGTCGGCTGCGTGACACGGGCGCTGAAAGGACGCATCCAAGGTCTCCTGAGGGGAGGGTGACGAGAATCGACATGGATTAGTTAGGCATGCCTAACCTAACCTATGCCTGAGGGTGGCGGGGCCGGGGTGGGGGAAGTGGCCGGAACGCAACGGGGGCAGCGCGCGACCGGGTGTGGCGCAAGGCCCCGAGCGCGCGTCGTGGGGGTGCTGCTCCATTCGGCCGCCGCCGCTGTCGAGGTCAAGTGGCGAGCCGCCTTGGCGGCACCTAGCGTCACCCGGGCCGAGGGGCATTGCTCGCTTGTGCGGACGAAAGGTCCCCAGCTGCTTCTCGAGAATCCGGAGAACCATCATGCGCGTGATACGTGTCGCTTCCGCCGTCATGCTCGGTGCCGCCGCTTTCGGAGTCGCTGCTCCGGCGGCCCTTGCCGACGACGGGAGCCACAACATCACGTCCTTCGGCTTCACCGTCTCCCCGTCGACGGTGGCCCCCGGCGGCACGGTGACCCTGAACGCCACCGGGTGCGAGGTCCCGTCGGTGACCGTCAGCTCGGGCGTGTTCGACACCGTCACTCTTGAGGAGGGCCGCTCGGCCACCGCCCGCGTCGACGACGACGCCAAGCCCGGTGCCGAGTACGACGTGACCTTCGACTGCAAGGGGGAGAAGGGGACCGCGCCGCTGACCATTCGTGAGGGGGCGGCGCGCAACGACCACACGGGCCCGGTGATGCCCGGCAACGGCGTCCGGGCCGGAGCCGGTGGCAGCTTCTCCGGCATGAGCCCGGGTGAGATCGGTGCGGGAGCCGCCGTCGTCGCGGGCGCGCTGGGATTCGGTGCCTACAAGGTGCGCCGCCGCTCCGGCAGCAACGCCTGACCGGAAGAGCCTCGATGGACCGGGCCCTGTCGCAGGACCCGGTCCGTCGACCACAGGACCGAAAGCGGAGAAGACGTGCACAGAGCCGTGTGGCACGAGTGGATCGAACCCGCCGAACCCCCGGAAGCGGTACGGCCGGTACGGAAGGGCCTGCCCGGCCGCCGCGCCGCCGCGGACGGCCGGGACGGAAGCAAGAAGGACGGCGGCCTGCGAGTACCGGGCTGGGGCACCCTCGCCGTCGCCCTGCTGCTCGGTATGGCCCTGGTCCGGCAGGGCTTCGGCGACGACGGCCCCCCACAACCCGCGTCAGCCGCGGGCGACCGGTCCGGGGGCGCATCGGGTGCCGGCACCTGGCCGGACGGGCCGCCTCCCGACCCCCTCACCCGGTCCGTGCCCGAACGGATCACGATCCCCTTCCTCGACGTCGACGCCCCCGTCGGAAAGGTGGGCCTGGGCGCGGACGGCTGGATCGACGCACCGCCACTGGCGGACAACAACCTGGCGGCCTGGTACCACGGTTCCGTCACCCCCGGCGAGCGCGGTACCTCCGTACTCGTCGGCCATGTGGACAACAAGACCGGCCCTGCCGTCTTCTACGGCCTCGGCTCCCTGGACAAGGGGCGCCGCATCGAGATCACCCGCACCGACGGCACCACCGCCGTCTTCTCCGTCTACGCCGTAGAGCTCGTCAGCAAGGCCGCATTCCCGGCCGGCCGTGTCTACGCGAACGCCTCGGAACCGGAACTGCGCGTACTCACCTGCGGCGGCGGCTTCTCGCGGAAGTCGGGCTACGACGGCAACGTCGTGGCATACGCGCGTCTCACGTCCGTCCGCGCAGAGGGGTAGCCGGGATCGCCGGATTCCGGCCGGAAGACACGGCGGCGCCCCCATGGTGCGCGGCGGGCCGTGGCCCGGATACGACGGGCCGTGTCCGTTTCCTTCAAGAAACGCACGGAAACGACACGCTAGTCTCGCCGCCATGAAGAGCACCGGAAGCGAATCGCGCCACATCAGTGTCCACATCGCCAGCCCTGTCGAGACCGTCTATGCCTTCGCCTCCGATCCGGCCAACCTCCCCGCGTGGGCCCAGGGGCTGGGAGGCTCCATCGAGGAGATCGACGGCCAGTGGGTGGCGGAATCCTCACCCATGGGGCGGGTCGTCGTCGCCTTCACGCCTCACAACGAGTTGGGCGTCCTCGACCACGACGTGACGCTCGCTTCCGGGGACACGGTCCACAATCCGGTCCGCGTCATCGCGGACGGCACCGGGAGCGAGGTGGTGTTCACCCTCAGGCGGCAGCCGGGCATGAGCGACGCCGACCTCCGGCGCGACGCCGACATGGTCGCTGCGGACCTGGCGCGGCTCAAGGAGCTGACGGAGCCTGCGCGGAACGACCGCGACAGCTGACCGGCCCACGCCGCGCGACGTGCGCGGGAGGAGCCCGAGGCCCATGTGACGGGGAGACTCAGTCCCGTACGTCCGGCCACGGAGCGGTCGGGAGCGCCACGAGGTCGTACTGCGGGCACGGCGCCGTGATGCATTGCCTGGGTGCCGGGACGCAGACACGGCCCGGCGGCGCCACGACGGAACCACAAGGCCCCGCCTGCGACGGGGCGGAGCCTTCCACGGCATGCGCCGGGCCGGCCAGGACGAGAGGCAGGGCGGTCGACACGACCGCCAGAACGGAGCGCAGCAGGTTGTTCATCACGAATGACAGGCTTAGCCGCCGGTCAGCCCGGACGACAGCCCCAGCAGCCCAAGTCACCCGCCCGGGCGGACGATTTCCCCGCAGAGAGGACTCGCCGTCGTCGGCCGGTCCCGTTCCCCGACCCCTGTGCTCCCTTCTCACGCCGGCCCGCTGCGCACCGGGTTCAAACGGCTTGGAATCGAGCAGGTGTGGGATATGAGTTCACTCTCGCGCACCACCCCACCACCGTTCGAGCCACTGCACGGGCCGCGGAGCGGGAGGACAGCTGGAGAGTTCGCATCCGCCGGCATGCCCTCGTCCCGGTCACGATCGCCTCGATCACCTTTGCGGCAGCCGGATGCGGCGGCAGCCCGGACTCGGACGGACCGCACGCGGCCGCCGTTTCCACCCCGGCCACTTCCGTGCCCGGCACGGAAACCCCCTTGGCCGGGGGCTCCCCTTCCCCTGCCGCGGATGCGGGCACGCCCGAAACACCCGCTGACCCGGAACACGCCGACAGCGCTCCCACGGCCCCTTCACGTGCCCCGCGCTGCACGGCCGACAGCCTGACCATGCGACTGGCCCGTGCCGACGCCGGCGCGGGCCAGATCTACTACGGGCTCACCCTCGTGAACAGGTCCACCACGGCCTGCGCTCTGCGGGGCTTCCCGGGTGTCTCGATGATCAAGCGCGACGGCAGCCTGATCGGTGCGCCCGCCGAGCGTGAGGGCGCCATGGGAAAGCAGACGCTGATCGGCCCCGGCAAGACGGCGGAGGTCACCCTGCACACCCTGAACCAGGGCATCAACGGCCCGGGCTGCTGGAGCCGGCCCGACTACCTGCGGGTCTACCCGCCCGGGTCGAAGGACGCCCTGACTCTGCGGACCTCCCTGCTCCACGTCTGCGGCGACCGCTTCACCACCACAGCGGTGTCCGGCTGACAAGGCGTGAGCCGGACACCGGCACGCGGAGCTTCAGTGCGTGCGGAGCTTGAGAGCGTGCACCGACGCGTAGAAGGCGGCGACGTCGGCGGGCCGTACCAGGGAGCGCCCGGTGAGGCGGGAGACGCGGTCCAGGCGGTTGCGTACGGTGTTGCGGTGGCAGTACAGGGTCTCTGCGATCTCGGTGGTCGAACCGGTATCGGAATCCAGCCACGCGGTGAGCGTCTCCATCAGGTCCTTGCGGTCAGGCGCGGCCAGGACCGGGTCGAGGAGCGCTGCGGCCAGCCGTAGCGCCAGGTCGTGCCCGGCCGCGACCAGGGCCGCGGCCGGGTCGTGGTCGAGCGTGACCGCCCCGTGCGTGCCGGCGGGCAGGGAGGCCCGGGCCAGTGTGGCCAGGCGAAGCGCGTCGGCGCTCTCACGCAACCGCCCGTACGCAGGGCTGAGACCCGCGCGCCCCGTGACCGCGGCGCCGACCACCCCCAGCACGAGCGCGGGTCCCGGCACACGGGCCGATCCGGAGGCGAGGGCGGGGTCCGGCAGCGCGACGATGCCCGCCAGGCCGTCGGGGCGAGGGCGCCAGGCCGAGCGCAGGCCACTGCGCAGCAGTGCCTGTTCCATCGCGGTGACGTCGCTGTGCTCGGCGACGACGCAGACATAGGGACCCTGTTCGGGCAGCCCCAGGGAGGCGGCGGTGCCGCCGAGCATCGCCCAGTCGGCCGTCTTGCCGGTCAGGAGCGCGTCGAGCAGCAACAACCGTTGCAGCTCGTCCGCTCGCGCCAGGCCGACCAGTGTCTCCCGGTAGACGTCGTTGACCGTCTGCGAGGCGGCGTCCAACAGGGACCAGATCGACATGGAGGCCTGCGCGATGTCGTCCATCGTCGTGCCGGGCTGCTCCTTGGCACGTTCGATGAGGCTGTGAGCCAACAGGCGGTAGCCGATTCGGAAGGCATGCAGAACCGCATCGAGCGGAATGCCCTGCGTCGCCCGGCGCCGTACACACTGCTGGGTGGAGTCCGTGCGCATCGCGCGCCGGGCAGCCAAGCACGTCAGCTGCTCGTGCAGATTGCGCTCGTTGAAGTCACGGACATCGGCCTGGATCTCCTTGCTCGCCCGCGCGTACGAGCCGATCTCGGCAGTGATCGTACGGAACAGGTCGTCAGCGAGGGCGTCGACCCGCTCCAGCACCTCTGCCGCACACACCGACAACAGCGGAGGAACGATCAGACCGCCGTCTTCGTGCTGCTCTGGCATGCCGGTCAGCATACGGTTGACCGCCCCGGTCGCAATTGTGCGGTCGCACACGATGGATGCCGTACCCGAGGTCGTCCGCCCACAGCGACCCGCACCTGTTGTGCCTCAGCATTTCCTCACGAGTCGCTGAGGAGAACTGATGCTGAACCTGTCGTCCCTGCTGGAGCACAGCGCCCGGGAGCACCCCGAGCGGATCGCGCTGGTGCTCGGCGACACCCGCCTGACCTACGCCGAGCTGCTGGCACGATCCGAGGACATCGCCGGCGAGTTGAGGCGCTGGGGCGTCTGCAAGGGCGACACAGTGGCGTTGTCCTGCCCGAACGTGCCCGACTTTCCGGCCGCCTACTTCGCCATTCTCCGCGTCGGAGCGGTCGTGGTGCCGCTCAATGTGATGTTGCGTCCGCAAGAGGTCGCGTACCACCTCACCGACTCCGGCGCCAAGGCCCTCCTCTGCTTCGAGGGCACACCGCAACTGCCCCTGGGCGAGACGGGCAAGGCGGGTTTCGACCAGGCGCCCGCCTGCGAACACTTCCTCCTGCTGGACCGGATCGAACGCACGGGAGCCACGGGCGCCGCCGGACCCGCAGAGGCGGTGGCCACGGCGGCGGAGGACACCGCCGTGATCCTGTACACCAGCGGCACGACGGGACGGCCCAAGGGGGCCGAACTCACACACCGCAGCATGGCGATGAACGCCATGGTCGCCGACCGGCTGTTCACGGCGGCCGACGACGAGGTGATGCTCGCCTCCCTCCCGCTGTTCCACGCCTTCGGCCAGAGCGCGGTGATGAACATGGGCCTGCTCCGGGGGGCCACCCTCGTCCTGCAGCCACGTTTCGACGCGGACGAGGCCCTCCGGCTCATGCACCGCGAGGGGGTCACGTTCTTCGCGGGGGTCCCGACGATGTACTGGGCTCTGCTCGGCGCGCTCGCCACCACCGACGACAGGGAGGCGCCGACGCGGCTGCGCACCGCCGTCTCCGGTGGCGCAGCCCTGCCCGTGGAGGTGCTCCAACGGTTCGGGAAGGCTTTCGGCGTGGGAGTGCAGGAGGGGTACGGCCTGTCGGAGACCTCGCCCGTGGCCTGCTTCAACCCGCCGGGACTGCCGCCGAGGCCGGGGTCGATCGGCCGGCCGGTGTGGGGCGTACAGATGAAGCTCATCGATGACTCCTGGCAGGACGTCCCGGGAGACGGCCGGGGCGAGATCGCGATCCGCGGACACAACGTCATGAAGGGCTACTTCCAGCGGCCCGACGACACGGCCTCGGTGATGAGCGACGGCTGGTTCCGCACCGGAGACATCGCCCGGCGCGACGCGGACGGCTACTACTACATCGTGGACCGGGTCAAGGACCTGATCATCCGCGGCGGATTCAACATCTACCCGCGTGAGCTGGAAGAGGTACTGATCACGCATCCTGCCGTGAGCATGGCCGCTGTGGTGGGAGTACCCCACGCCACGCACGGGGAGGACGTCAAGGCGTTCGTCATTCCGGTGCCCGGTACAGAGTTGCGCGAGGCGGAACTGATCGACTGGTGCCGCGAGCGCATGGCGGCCTACAAATATCCGCGCAGCGTGGAGTTCCGTGACAGCCTGCCGCTGACGTCCACCGGCAAGATCCTCAAGCGCCGGCTGACGGCGGAGGCGGGCGGGGAACCGTGCTCCACCTGACCGGCCCGCCGTCTCGCGCGGCAGGCAGGAGGCGCGCTCCATCCGGCCGACGACCGTCGTACGCGGAAAGGCGGGGATGCGCGCTCCCCCGACCGGCCCCCGCGGTGCACGAAAGCCCGCCACGAACGCACCACGCGTCCGGCCACCCGCGGGACCACCACCGAGTACGCGGCTGTCGGCAGACCGCACGGATTCTGCCGTCACCGACAGCCGAGATGGTGCAGAGACGACGGGCCGTCGCTCCCCTGGATGCGCCATCGAGCACCGATGTGATCCCGAGAATCGCCCAGTTCGCCCTGACGTCAGGAGATGCCCGTGTCGTGGAGAAGGAAACCGCTCGTCCTGTTGGCCGCACTCGCCATGGTCCTGTCCCTGCCGGCCGGTGCGGGCGCGGCACCAGCGCCTACGGCGCCCGCCGCAAGTGACTTCGGTGCCCCCGGGCCCTACGCCACCGCTGTGGAAGTCGGCGCGATCACCACCCTGTACTACCCGCGTGACATCGCGAACAGTGACCGCCTCCACCCCGTGATCGTCTGGGGCAACGGGACCAACGGGATTCCCCTCGTCTACCGGGACCTGCTGCTCCACTGGGCCGGCCAGGGCTTCATCGTCGCCGCCGCGAACACCCCGCAGTCCAACCTCGGCATCTCCATGCGGGCGGGCATCGACATGCTCACCCGAAGGAACGCCGACTCGGACAGCATCTTCCACCACCGCGTGGACCTGGCACACATCGGGGCCTCGGGTCACTCGCAGGGCGGCGCTGCCGCCATCGTCGTCGGCGCGGACCCCCGCATCGACACCATCCTGCCGATCCAGCCGGGCCCACTGGCCGACATCGACGCCGTGCACGTCCCCGCACTTCTCCTGGCCGGTGAGAAGGACAGCATCGTCTTCCCCTTCCTGGTCAAGGCCTTCTACAACGCCGCCGACCACATCCCGGCCCTCTACGGCGAACTGCGCGGCGCCGACCACTTCACGATCGTCGGAGACCCCGGGCCGTTCGCGGCACCGACCACCGCGTGGTTCCGGGCCCAGCTCATGGGCGACCCGGCCGCCAGTGCCCAGTTCTTCGGCCCCGCGTGCGGCATCTGCATCGACTCCGCGACCTGGTCCGACGTCCGCCGCAACGACCTCGCTCTGAGCACCCCGGTGGCCGCCACGCCGTAACAGACGATGCCCCGCCGCCCGGCACCGCGATGCTTGTGGTGCCCGATCTCCCCGTACCGCCTTCCTCTGCGTTCTCGCGCGCCGGGGGAGGCGGGCACATCTTGTGAAAGGACGGACATGGACGCCATCGCGACCACCTCCCGAGGCCGGGTCCGGGGCCGCGTCCGGGACGGAATCGCCACCTTCCTCGGAATCCCCTACGCCGCCGCGCCGTTCGGCCCCCATCGCTTTCGTGCTCCCGCGCCCGTCGCGCCGTGGGAAGGGCTGCGCGACGCGCTGGACTACGGGCCGACGGCGCCGCAGCGCCCTTACCGGCCGCCGCTCGACCAGCTGATTCCCGACGTGGACATCCCGGGGGAGGAGTGCCTCAACCTCAACGTCTGGACCCCGGACACCGAGGGCAGGCCGCTGCCGGTGATGGTGTGGATCCACGGAGGATCCCTGCGCAACGGCTCCGGTGCCGTGCCCCTCTACGACGGCCGGGCCTTCGCGCGCGACGGCGTGGTCCTGGTCACCGTCAACTACCGGCTGGGGGTCGAGGGGTTCGGGGTGTTCCCCGACGCACCCGACAACCGGGGCCTGCTCGACCAGATCGCGGCGCTGACCTGGGTGAGGGAGAACATCGCGGCGTTCGGCGGGGACCCGGGGAGCGTCACGGTGTGCGGTGAGTCCGCCGGGGCCATCAGCATCGCCGCCCTGATGACCAGCCCGCGCGCGGCGGGCCTGTTCCACCGGGCGGTCCTGCAGAGCGGCCCGCCGCAGACGGTGTCACGCAACCGGGGCGCGAAGACCGTGGCTGCGATGGCGAAGGCGCTGCGGGTGCCCGCCACGGCGGAGGCGTTCGCGGCGGTGGACCGCGGGCTCCTCCTGGACGTACAGACCGCAGTCGTCGGCAAGGCCGACCCGATCAGTGGCGGCCCCGGATTCCACCTCGTGGTCGACGGCGACGTGATTCCGGCCGAACCGTCACAGCCCACGGTCGACCTGCTGATGGGCTCCAACCGGGAGGAGTACCGGTTGTGGTTCGTGCCCAGCGGGATGGTGGACCGCATCAGCGGTCTCTCGCTGCGACTGGCCCTGTTGAAGTTCCGGATCCCGGGGAGGGTCGCCCGGCTGTACAGGACGACCAGACCGGGCGCGAAGCCCGGGGTGATCCTCGGGGAGATGGCCACGGACCTGCTGCTGCGAGGACCGCTCAACCGGCTCGCCGACTCGCGGCCGGACCGGACGTTCCTGTACGAGTTCGCGTGGCGCTCGCCCGTTCTGGGCCTGGGCGCGTGCCATGCACTGGAGATCGGCTTCGTCTTCGACAACCTCCGCCACGGTGAAGAACTCACCGGCCCCGGTGCTCCTCAGCCGTTGGCCGACGTCATGCACCGGGCCTGGGTGGCATTCGCCTCCTCGGGGGACCCGGGCTGGTCCGCCTGGAACGAGAGCCGGCCGGTGATGGTCTTCGACCACCCGGACACGGGGGTGGCCCTCGCGCCGCGCCAGGAGGAACTGCAGCCCTGGCTCCGGCCGTAGGGCTCGCCGACGACTGCCCGGGCGGCCCCACGCACGGAACGCACCGCCACGGACGGCGGTGCGATTCCTTGCGCGGGGGCCTGCCCGCGAGACAGGGCCGGCGACGGGTGCCTGGGGTCACCGCGACTACGGCCGCATTGAAAGAATGCGCTTGCTCTCGCGGATCCAGTCGTGACAGGAGGGCTGCCGACAGCTCCGGCGCTCGCTGAACGTGCAACGCATTCACCTCTAAATGCAGCAATCGTAGGGCAGTTGGGCAGGCAGTTGAAGCGCTTCACCGCGTGGGTGCGTCCAGAGCCTTGCCAGCCCAGCGCGCGCGGTCCTATTCTCACGTGGAGAAAGCGCTTTCCATTTTGTGTGGACCCCGTTCCGGTGGTAGTGGAGTCACGGCCGTTGCCGCGACTCCATGAGTGAGCCGCCACCGATCCGGCATGGGGCCGCACCGCGGTGCCGACGTGTCATGGGGTCGCGAACCACGCCATGACGACGACGCATCGAGCCGTCCCACGCGGTTTCGGGGGCGGCGTCCTCCTGTGGCAAAGGCAGCGGTGACCCCGCCGCCGGTGCCGACGTACTTGCAGCTTCAGGCCGCAACGGCGCGGCCCGTCCGATCGCACCGAAGAAGAGCACGCGCAACCACGCCGATCGCGGCCTGTCCGGTGACCGCGGCAGCCGACCGGCCACTGGAATGACATGAGCATGCCATTTTTGCGCCCGGCCTTCGCAGACGAACAGGGAGATACCAGGATGAAAAGACGAGTCGCACTGCGCCTGTATGCGGCGCTGACCACGGCCGCCCTCGCCGCCGCGACCGGTGTCGTCGTGTCGATGCCCTCGGCATCGGCCGCGACGACCGGTGCCACCGGCTACGCAACGCAGAACGGCGGGACCACCGGTGGTGCGGGCGGACAGACGGTCCGGGCCACCACGGGCACCGCGATCCACCAGGCTCTGTGCAGCCGGGCCAGCAGCAGCACCCCTATCACCATCGAGGTCGAGGGGACGATCAACCACGCCAACACGGCCAAGGTGTCCGGCGACAGCTGCAACACCGCGGCCGGTGTGATCGAACTCAAGCAGATCAGCAACGTCACGATCGTCGGTGTCGGCAGCGGTGCCGTCTTCGATCAACTGGGCATCCACATACGCCAGTCCAGCAACATCATCATCCAGAACGTGACCGTCCGGAACGTCAAGAAGTCGGGCTCGCCCACGTCCAACGGTGGTGACGCCATCGGCATGGAGAGCGACGTCCGCAACGTCTGGGTCGACCACAGCAGCCTGGAAGCCTCGGGAGGGGAGTCGGAAGGCTTCGACGGCCTCTTCGACATGAAGGACAACACGCAGTACGTCACGCTCTCCTACAGCACCCTGCGCAACTCCGGCCGTGGCGGCCTCATCGGCTCGAGCGAGACCGAACTCTCCAACGGCTTCGTCACGTTCCACCACAACCTGTACGAGAACCTCGACTCCCGCACACCGCTGCTGCGCGGCGGCATCGCCCACATCTACAACAACTACTACGTGAAGCTCAATGAGTCCGGGATCAACTCCCGGGCGGGGGCCCGCGCGAAGGTGGACAACAACTACTTCAAGGACTCCAAGGACGTCCTGGGCACCTTCTACACCGACGCGGCCGGCTACTGGCAGGTCAGCGGCAACACGTTCGACAACGTGACGTGGTCCGCCCGCAGCAGCGAGAACAACCCCGCCGGGCCCGACCCGAAGTCCAACACCACCGTCAGCATCCCCTACGCCTACAGCCTCGACGCGGCCTCCTGCGTGCCGGGCATCGTGGCCCAGACCGCAGGCGCCAACAAGGGGCTGAAGGTGTCGGACGGCAACTGCTCGACGCAGACGCCGACCCCGGACCCGACCGACCCGACGCCCGACCCGACCGACCCCACGCCGGACCCGACCGACCCGACCGAGCCCACCGGGACCAACCTCAGCATCGGCGCGGGCGCCGACGGGTCCAGCAAGGCCGCCGGGACGAGCTACGGCAACGTGCGGGACGGTGACCTGAGCACCTACTGGTCGCCCGCCGGAGCCACCGGCTCGGTCTCGGTCAAGTGGGGCTCGGCGACCTCTGTTTCCTCCATCAACATCCGGGAGGCGTCCGGCTCCGCCGGCAGCATCGGGTCCTGGAAGGTGCTCAACGGGGACACCGGCGCGGTGCTGACCTCCGGTACCGGCGCCGGGGCCATCACGATCCCGCAGACCTCGCTGAGCAAGATCACTTTCCAGATCACCGGCTCGAGCGGCACCCCGAAGATCGCCGAGTTCGAGACCTACGCCGGGTAGCGGCGGTCTCGCGCTGTCCGTCCGGCTCCGGCGCCACCGGATCCGGACCGACAGTGAGCGACGTCGGAGCGCTGTCGGCATGACCGTCCCAGGGGCGGTCATGCCGCTGTGTCAGGGGCTGGTGAGGACGACGAGCCGCTGGGTCGCGCGGGTCATCGCGACATAGCGGTCGACCGCTCCTTCGATCCCCGTGCCGAATGCTTTCGGGTCGACGAGGACGACCAGGTCGAACTCGAGCCCCTTCGACAGCTCCGGGGTCAGGGAACGCACCCGGGGCCTCGCCCGGAACGTGGGGTCGCCGATGACGCAGGCGGTCCCTTCGGCATGTGCGGCGAGCCAGGTGTCGAGGACCGTGTAGAGGCGGTCGGCGGGTCCGTGGACCACGGGAATCCCACTGCTGCGGACGGAGGCCGGCACGTTGGCATCGGGGAGGGCGGCCCTGATGACCGGCTCGGCCTCCGACATGACCTCTTCCGGCGTGCGGTAGTTGATGCCCAGGGAGGCCTGGCTGATCCGGTCGAACCCGACCCGCTCCAGCCGTTCTTCCCAGGACTCCGTGAATCCGTTCCTGGCTTGTGCGCGATCCCCGACGATGGTGAAGCTCCGCGACGGGCAGCGGAGCAGCAGCATCTGCCATTCGGCATCGGTCAGTTCCTGGGCCTCGTCCACGACGATGTGTGCGAACGGCCCGGCGAGAGGGTCCGGCGCGCCGCCGGGCAGCGCGGATCCGTCGACCAGGGTGTCCTTGAGATCCTGGCCGTGCAGCATCGTGACCGCACCTTCGCCGTCGGCGTCGGCTTCGAGCAGGGAGTCGATGACGTGAGCCATGTGCTCACGCTCGGCTGCGACGGCGGTGGCGTGCCGCCGCCGTCGCAGCGATGTCTCCGGGTCGCCGAGCCGCCGGCGTGCCGCGTCCAGGAGCGGAAGGTCGGACACCGTCCAGGCCTGCGCGTCCGTGCGCTGCAGTCGCGACACGTCGTCGCGGCTCAGCCAGGGAGCGCAGGTGCGCAGGTAGGCGGGCACCGACCACAGGTCCCCGACGAGGTCGGCCGCTTCGATCAGCGGCCACGCACCGTCGAAGACGGCGAGCAACTCCCGGTTCCGCATGAGGGACTTACGGAGATGTTTTTCCGGTACGTCGCCGTCGTGCCTGTCCACCAGAATGGTGACGAGCTCCTCCAGGATCTGGTCACGCGCCTCGTTGTGCGGAGTTCCGGGCGCCGCCTCGAACGCCACTGCCCAGTCGTCCGCGCTCAGCCGGATGTCGGACCACTCGGTCGTGACCGTCATGCCCTTTGCGGGGGGCTCCTCGTAGAACCCGACGGCCGCCTCGATCGCCTTCACGAGATCCGCGGACGACTTGATACGGGCGACTTCCGGGTCGGCCTCGACCGCCGCCGCGGCCCCCTCGGTGACGAGGTCCCGCAAGGTGCAGGTCTGCACGCCCTCCTCGCCGAGGCTGGGCAGCACATCGGCCACGTAGCCCAGATAGGGCTCGTGCGGTCCGACGAACAGCACGCCGCCGCGGTGGTGGCCGAGGCGGGGATCGGAGTAGAGCAGGTACGCGGAACGGTGCAGCGCGACGACGGTCTTTCCGGTGCCCGGTCCGCCGTCGACGACGAGAGCGCCACGGGATCCCGCGCGGATGATGGCGTCCTGGTCGGCCTGGATGGTGCCGAGCACGTCGCGCATCCGTGCCGACCGGTTGCCACCCAGGGTGGCGATGAAAGCGGACTGGTCGTCGAGCGCCGCGTGCCCCGCGGCCCTGTCCGGGGTGAACACCTCGTCCCAGTAGTCACTGACCCGGCCGCGGGTCCAGCGGTACCTGCGGCGGCTCGCCAGACCCATCGGGTTGGCATGGGTGGCTCCGAAGAAGGGCTCGGCCGCAGGAGAGCGCCAGTCCAGCAGCAGTCGGCGGCCCGTGCTGTCCGTGAGGCCGAGCCGCCCGATGTACACGGGCTCGGGGCCGTCCGCGCCGGCCATGTGCCCGAGACACAGATCCAGGCCGAACCGGCGCAACGTACGCAGCCGGGCGGTCAGCCGGTGGATCTCGATGTCCCGGTCCATCGCCTGGCGGCCCATGCCGCCGGGCGACCTGCGCTCGGCATCGAGGCGCGCGGAGAGCTCGGCGATCGACTGCTCGAGGCACTCGGCGATGGCCGCGAAGTGTTTCTCGTCGCCGTCGATCAGCTCCGGCGCGGCCTTGGGGGCGAGACGGTCAGGAAGATCGAACGCGGTGGTGGTCAGGGGGGTCATGTCATCAGCTCCGATCCGAGGGCGAACTCGTGGATTCCGTCGGCGCGCACTCCCGCACCTCGTCGCACAACCCGTGAACCGGCAACAACCTACGCACGTGGTGAATCTCCCCGTCTTTGCGGCTTCTGGCCTCGACGAGCGATTCTGAGGTATGACCGGGGCCTTGCCGCAAGCCCCCCACTGCGCTATAAGTTAAGAGTGGCAAGAGGTGGGTTCTCCCTTTTGCTCTCGCCCCCACTGTGTTCCTGGCAGACAGGAACAGACGGACGGGCAGGGAAGTCGCGTTTCCCTTCCGCGGGACAGCTCTTACGACCTCGTGCACGACAAGGATCGCCGCAGGTCAGCGGCTCTCGTCATCGCGGCGCCCGAGCCTTTGACCTGCACGGATGCAGTGACGGCTCTCATCGTGCACGAGGTCGTCAGCATCGCGTCATGACCACGGCAGCCGTCACCATCGCACTTGCCTTCCTCGGTTTCGCAGCCTCGTACCTCAACGGTCTGCGCCTGTCGCAGCGCCAGGAACGGCTCGCGCGCACGAATCGCCAACTCAGCTACTTCTACGGCCCGTTGTATGCACTGACGGAGGCAGCCGCTTCGCGCGGGTCGAAGCCGGTCCGGGCCGCGAACGTGGCGCCCGTCCCGGGCGCGAGACCTGCGACGTCCACCGGCTCAGCGGTCCCGTCGACCACGACGACGTCGCGGGTCGGCCCGAGGCCGAGTCGCACGTGGCCGTCCGCCAGCAGGTTGCGACCGGTGAGGGAGGCGCGCGGTGTCGCGACGAGGAACACGGCTCCGTCCCGGAGATACGACAGAGGGACGAGGTGCACGCCGCCCGGCGAACCGGACGTCGCGACCCAGAGGTCGATCTCGCTCTCCAGCCGGGCCCGCGTGTCCCGCAGCCTCTCTTCACGTCCACGGGGTGGCGCGGCCGCCATGCTTCCTCCGGTCGTTGCTGCGCGGAGAACCCTTCTTCGGAGAGGGGCTCCTCGGTCATGGGCCGGGTCGCGCGGGGGCTTGACGCGCGGAGGCCCCGTTCCGCACCGACTCCGTTCACCTGCAGGACGGCTCCGGCTCGGCGGCCGGTACCCGCCCCCCGTCGGCCTGCCCGGCCGCCTGTTTCGGCACCCACGCTGTCGTACCCGCCACGCCGCTCCTTGTTCGGTGTCGGTAGACGTGCGGCGGCACCCCGACCAGTTCGGTGAAGCGCGTCCGGAAGATGCCCGGCGAAGCGCAGCCGACAAGGCGGCGCGTATCGGCCACGCCGAGGCCGCCGTGCCGCAGCAGGGCAGTGGCACGCTCGATGCGACGGCCCATCAGATACGTGTACGGCGAACTGCCGTACGCCAGCCGGAACTGGGCGCTGAGATGCCCTGCCGGCATGTTCGCGCCGCGGGCGAGCGCTTCGATGTTCAAGGGCTGCGCGTACTCCCGGTCGATCCGGTCGCGTACGCGACGCAGCCGGGCGAGGTCGTGCAGGCGCTGCGCCGCGATGCGGGCACGCCCCCACGCGGGTTGACACATGCGAACTCCGTTTCGTCAGCGTCCGAGCGTGTCCGGAGTGCGGCGGTTGCCGGTGCGGAGCCGACCGCCCTGCCGGACCGGCGGCGGACGGTCAGGGCAGTTCCTGGATGCGGACCAGGTTGCCTGCCGGGTCCCGGAAGGCGCAGTCGCGGATGCCGTACGGCTGCTCGGTCGGCTCCTGCACGACCTCGGCGTCGCTCGACCGCACCTTCTCGAACGTGGCGTCGAGGTCAGGGGTGGCCAGCAGGATCCACCCGTAGGTGCCCTTGGCCATCATCTCGGTGATGGTGCGGCGCTCGTCCTCGGTGATGCCGGGATCGACGGCCGGTGGCGCCAGCAGGATGGACGTGCTGGGCTGCCCGGCGGGGCCGACCGTGATCCAGCGCATCTTGCCCTGCCCGACGTCGCTGCGGACCTCGAAGCCGAGAACATCGCGGTAGAAGGCCACGGACGCATCCGGGTCGTCGTGCGGAAGGAAGCTCGTGTGAATGCTGATGTCCATGAAGATCATGCTAGGTCCGACCCCGTCGGCCGCGCTTCTCGATTCCTGATCGATCCCGTCGATTCGTTCCCGCGCGTCGGCCGGTGCGGCTACGCGTCACCAGCCGGTGCGGGCTTCTCGAGAAGGGTGAACGACTTGCGTGTGCCGTCCGGCTGCGGCTTGCCCTCCTTGTGCCCGACAACCCGGTACCCGGCGTCGAGGTAATACGTCGTCAGACGGGAGTTGCCGGCCAGGCAGTCCAGCCGTACCAAGGGCCGGCCCGCCTCGGCCACGCGGTGCTCCGCCGCACGCAGCACCTGCCTGCCCGCCCCGGGCGGGACCCGGCGGTGATCCACCATGAGCCGGTGCACATAGCCGGCCGGCGACGACTGTCGACCCCAGGCGTCCTCGTCCTGCCACCACAGCTCCCAGGCCCCGACGACGCGACCGGCCGTTTCCGCGAGCCACACCTCACCGGTCTCCATGACCCGGCGGAAGTGGTCACCGCTCAGCTCACCCGGTCGCCACTGGCCCGTGACACCCCGGGCGAGCATCCAGCGTGCGGCGTCGTCGCGCAGGCGCACGACAGAGGCGAGGTCGGCCTCATCGGCAGGACGGAAGTGCAGATCGCTCATTTCGCGATCCTCGCACGGGTGTTCCTGCCACCCGGCGGTCGTGTCACGCAGACGCGGGCCGGGCCGCCGGCTGAGCGCTGTGCGGTCCCGCACGCTGCCCTCCGGTCGTTCCGGAACTCCGCCGGGGGTCACGGGCGCCGCCCCCAGGCGGACACCATGGGGGCGGTGGCGAGGTCGAGGCGTCCGGTGGAGACGTTGGCCAGGTGGCGTTCGATCTCCTCGTCGGTGGCGAGTCCTTCCTCCACCAGAAGGCTCCGGATCTGCCGCACGGTCGCCGCCTCGAGGACGGAGCACGCCGGCGAGGTGATCGGGAAGTACGCGTCGGCCTGTACATCCTCCAGGCCGGCTTCGCGCAGCAGCCGGGGCAGGGTCCGTCCGTACGTGAGGTCCGCGCCACGAGCCGCCATCAACGCACGGAAGCCGGACCGCAGCCGGTTGGCCAGCCGTTGCTCGGGGCCGGACTCGTCGGGGCACAGCAGCGGCTGCAGGCCCGGGTCCGCATCCTCCAGGAGCAGTCGGCCGCCTGGCCGCAGCGCCCGGACCATACGGCGCAGCGCCTCGGCCCGGTCGGTGACGTGAACCAGGACCAGCCTCGCGTGGACGAGGTCGAAACCACCGGGTGGCGGCGGGTCGGCCGCCACGTCGTGGCGCACCACCTCGATCACGTCGCCGGGGACGCCCCGTGTCCACGACACGTCGATGTCGGTGGCGACCACGGCTCCCGTCGGGCCGACCCGCTCGGCCAGCCCCAGGGGTACGGAGAGAGAGCCGGCGCCGACCTCCCAGCACCTCATGCCTGTCGTGATTCCGAGTTCGTCGACATGCCGGAACGTCACCGGATCGAAGAGCTCGCTGAGGGCCCCGAAGCGGACTCCCGCCTCCGGCCGGCGATTGTCCAGGAGGTAGCCGCGCTCCGTGTCGTGTTCAGCCATGGCGCGATCTTGTCAGAGGCCGCGGACGGGCCACCCGGCCTGCGCCGGGAGCCCGCCCGGCCGGGTGGCCCGTGGCCGGTTCCGTAGAAGGCCCTGGGCCGGCCGCCGCCGTGATGCGGGCGGCTCCTCGTCAGTCCAGCCGGGTCAGATCCGGCCGCAGTCGCTGCCAGACCGGATGGCGCAGCCGGCCGCCCCTGGTCCACTCGGTCGCGGTGACCTCCGCGACCAGTCGCGGCTCCACCCAGTGCGCGCCCGCCACGTCGGCCGGGTCGTCGAAGGGGGACGTCGATCGCGCAAGGACCTCGAAGTACGCCGCGAGTTCGCCCTGTTCACGCTCGGACATGCCCGACCCCACCGATCCCGCGTACCGCAGACCGGAGGGCCCGGTCACGCCGACCAGCACCGCTCCCGGGACACCCTTGGCGGCGCCCCGTCGCTGGGTCCAGCCACCGATGACCACGTCCAGGGTCTCTACCCGCTTGGTCTTGCGCCAGTGGGCCGATCGGGTGCCGGGCACGTACGGCGAGGAGAGCCTCTTGGCGACCACACCCTCCAGACCTTCACGGACCACGGCGTCCCACACCTGTGAGCCGCGTCCGTGCACGTGGGACGGTGCCGACCAGTGCGCCCCGGCCAGCCCCAGGGCGGACAGGATCTCGCGGCGCTCCGCGTACGTGACGCCGAGCAGACGACGGCCGTCGAGGTACATGACGTCGAAGATCATCAGGTGCGCCGGGCAGTCCAGTGCCAGGCGGCCGGCGCGCCGCGCGTCCACCACGCCCATCCGGCTCTGGAGCCGGCCGAAGTCGGACCGTCCGGAATCGTCGAGGGCCACGAGTTCACCGTCCAGGACCACACCGCGTCCGCGCAGCTCGCTGCCCAGCGCCTGCAGTTCCGGATACGTCACCGTGATGTCGTTACCGGCCCGCGAGGCCAGTCGGACCGCTCCGTCGCCCGTCGAGCTCAGGATGCAGCGGACACCGTCCCACTTGGTCTCGAATGCCCAGTCCGCGTCGGGCACGGGGAGCGGGCCCGGTACCGCCAGCATCGGTGCGATCGACGGGGGTGACCGGAGGGTGCCGGGATGAATCGGAGCCATAGCCCGATGATCGAACCTCCGGAGGACCTGCGCAGAGCGGGGCGGATGGATGCCCACGAGCCCGCCGCGAAGGTACGGCGCTGAGCATCGCAGACAGCGGTGGGCGGTGGATGCCGGTGTGAGGACCGTTGACAAATGCGGAGCCTGCTAGAAACCTGTCACCGCAACGCTGCAAAAAATGAATCAGATCGCTCAAAAAGCGAAGCAATATGCGTGAGTTTCCGGCGGGTGGTCTGCTTTCCCTCCTGCCGGCGTCCCCGATCGCCCCCATCGGTGTACCGGCAGCCCGCACCCGGCCTTCCCCGACCTCCTGACGCCGTGCGCGTCGCGCGGCGGCGGTGCTCCACGCGTGCTGCCGGCCCGTGGCCCCACGGAACAGAGGACAGCATGAGATGGAAGCAATTCGGCCGACGGCTGGCCGCCGGCGCGGTGACCGCCGCGCTGATGGCCGTCGGGCTCCTGCCTGCCGCCGCCTCGGCAGCCGTACAGGACCTCGACCTCGCCCTCGGCAAGCCCGTGACGACCAGCGGGGCGCACGGCGCCTACCCGGCGTCCAACGTCGCCGACGGCAGCCAGCAGACGTACTGGGAGAGCCCCGCCGCCTTCCCGCAGTGGGTCCGGATCGATCTCGGCAACCGGTTCGACGTCGACCAGGTGGTGCTCAAGCTTCCGGCAACCTGGGAGGCCCGGACCCAGACCATCGCCATCCAGGGCAGTACGGACGGCACCACCTTCAGCACCCTGTCCGCCTCCGCCGCCCGGGAGTTCAGTCCGGCGACGGGCAACACCGTGACCCTCGGATTCACCGCAGAGGAGGCGCGGTACATCCGTGTGCAGGTGACCGCCAACAGCGGCTGGAACGCCGCACAGCTCTCCCAGGTCGAGGTCCGCGGCGACGAAACCGGTGACCCCGGCCCGCCGCCCGCCGCCGGGTCCAACCTGGCGTTGAACAAGCCGATCCAGGCGTCGTCGTCCGTACAGACCTACGTGGCCTCGCACGCCAACGACGGCGAGGTCGGTACGTACTGGGAATCCGCCGGATACCCCTCCGCGCTGACGGTGAAGCTCGGCGCCGACGCCGACCTCGAGGCCGTCGTAGTCAGGCTCTCCCCGGACCTCGCCTGGGCAACCCGTACGCAGTGCATCGAGGTACTCGGCCGCGCCCAGTCCGGCACGGGCTTCACCCCGCTGAAGAGCCGGGCCGACCACGTCTTCGACCCCGCCGGTAACGAGAACACGGTGACCATCCCGGTCACCGGGCGGTACGCCGACGTGCAGCTGAAGTTCTACTCCAACACGGGTGCTCCCGGCGCCCAGGTAGCCGAGATCCAGGTCGTCGGCACCGCCGCCCCCAACCCGGACCTGATCGTGTCCGAACTGACCTGGTCACCCGCATCGCCGTCCGAGAAGGACGACGTCACGGTGAACGCCACCGTGCGCAACACGGGTACAGCGGCTGCCGCGGCGACGACCGTCGACGTCAGCGTGGAGGGCGTGGTCGCCGGCAGCGCGCCGGTGGGCGGTCTCGCCGCCGGAGCCTCGGCAGTCGTGCGGATCGGGGTGGGCAAGCGGCCGATGGGCGCCTACAGCGTCTCGGCGGTGGTCGACCCGACCGACACGATCGTCGAGCAGGACAACAGCAACAACAGCCGGACCGCCGCCACGAAGCTCGAGATCGGGCAGAGCCCGGGCCCCGACCTGGAGGTGCTCGGCATCACGTCCAGCCCGTCGAACCCCGCGGTGGGCGCCGCAGTCACCTTCTCCGTGTCCGTGCACAACCGCGGCACCACGGGGGTTGCCGCTTCCACCGTCACGCGTCTCCTCGCGGAGAACACCACGTTGAGCGGCGCCACGGGCGCGATCCCCTCCCACGGCACGGTCACAGTGGCCATGAGCGGGACCTGGACCGCGAAGAGCGGGGGCGCCGCTCTGACCGCCACGGCCGACGCCACCGGCGTCGTCGCCGAGACCGACGAGAACAACAACGTCTTCTCACGCACCATCGTCGTCGGCCGCGGGGCCGCGGTCCCGTACACCGAGTACGAGGCGGAATCGGGCGACTACCGGGGCACGCTGCTGACATCCGATCAGGAGCGCACCTTCGGGCACACCAACTTCGCCACCGAATCCTCGGGGCGCAAGTCCGTGCGGCTCGACTCCAGCGGCGAGTTCGTCGAGATCACCTCGACCGTGCCGTCGAACTCCATCGTGGTCCGCAACTCCATACCCGACGCCCCGGGAGGCGGCGGGAGGGAGGCCACGATCAGCCTGTACGCCGACGACACCTTCGTACGGAAACTGACTCTCTCCTCCAAGCACAGCTGGCTCTACGGTGACACGGACAGCCCCGAGGGGCTGACGAACACCCCGCAGGCGGACGCCCGCAGACTCTTCGACGAGTCGAACGCGCTGCTCGGGCAGACCTACCCCGCCGGGACGAAGTTCCGTCTCCAGCGCGATGCGGGAGACGCGGCAGCGTTCTACATCATCGACCTCGTCGACCTGGAGCAGGTGGCTCCGGCCATCGCCCAGCCGGCCGGATGCACCTCGATCACCGCCTACGGAGCCGTCCCGAACGACGGCATCGACGACACGGACGCCATCCAGCGGGCGGTGACCGCAGACCAGAACGGTGACATCGGCTGCGTGTGGATTCCGCCGGGGCAATGGCGTCAGGAGCAGAAGATCCTGACCGACGACCCACTGAACCGGGGCCAGTACAACCAGGTCGGCATCAGCGATGTCACGATCCGCGGCGCAGGCATGTGGCACTCCCAGCTCTACACGCTCACCGCACCCCAGGACGCGGGCGGCATCAACCACCCGCACGAGGGGAACTTCGGCTTCGACATCGACGACAACACGAAGATCTCCGACCTGGCGATCTTCGGCTCCGGCACCATCCGGGGCGGAGACGGGAACGCGGAGGGCGGAGTGGGCCTGAACGGGCGCTTCGGCCAGGACACCGAGATCACCAACGTGTGGCTGGAACACGCCAACGTGGGCGTGTGGGTCGGCCGGGACTACAGCAACATCCCCGAACTCTGGGGGCCTGGTGACGACCTCCGGTTCACCGGCATGCGGATCCGCAACACCTATGCGGACGGGATCAACTTCGCCAACGGGACCCGCAATTCGACTGTGTTCAATTCCTCCTTCAGGAACACCGGTGACGACTCGCTGGCCGTGTGGTCGAGCAAGTACGTCAAGGACCCGTCGGTGGACATCGGCCACGACAACCACTTCCGCAACAACACGATCCAGTTGCCCTGGAGGGCCAACGGCATCGCGATCTACGGTGGTTACGGCAACACGATCGAGAACAACATCATCTCCGACACGATGAACTACCCCGGCATCATGCTGGCCACGGACCACGATCCGCTGCCGTTCTCCGGGGAGACACTGATCGCCAACAACGCGCTGCACCGCACGGGCGGTGCGTTCTGGGGCGAGGCCCAGGAGTTCGGTGCCATCACCCTGTTCGCGGCCGGGCAGAACATCCCGGGCGTCACCATCCGCGACACCGACATCCATGACTCCACCTACGACGGGATCCAGTTCAAGTCCGGCGGCGGATCCGTGCCGGGAGCGCAGATCAGCGACGTCCGCATCGAGAACTCCGTCAACGGATCCGGAATCCTGGCCCACGGCGGTGCGCGCGGCAGCGCGACGCTGACAGATGTGACCATCACCGGTTCTGCCGACGGTGACGTGGTGATCGAACCCGGATCGCAGTTCGTCATCAACGGCAGTGCGGGGAAGGAGGCGAGCCGGAGGTAGCTGCGGCCACCGGTGCCGGGATGCCCCGGCACCGGCCGCCCCCCCGCCCCCCCCCACCGGGCCCGCACCCCCCGGGGTCGGTCCCGGCCACGCCCGGGGTGGCCTCGCGCGGGCTTGCGAAGGCGCATACGCGGTCATTGCTGCCCCGCCCCATCGACAGGGCAGC
>NZ_JBEXXX010000020.1:0-138412 GCF_040630635.1 Streptomyces sp. NPDC005761
CGCACGTGTGTTGTCCGCTCAGGTGGCCTTGCGGGACGCGTGGGGGGCGGGCGCGCGGCCCGGGCCGGGCGTCTCGGGCCCGCGGCGGCGGCGGGGGGGCGGGACGGATCCCGTCCGACCCCGCACCGCGACCGTACTGACGTACGGGATCGCATAGGCTCGGGACCGATATGAAGAGCAACCTCACGCCGCTGGGGCCCAAGGCCGACAAGGACACCGTCCGGCGCAGCAACCTCAGCCTCGTGCTGCGGGCCGTCCGTGACGAGGGCGAGGGCGAGGCGACCCGGGCGGGCGTCGCCGCACGGGTGGGGCTGACCCGGGCCGCCGTCTCCTCGCTGGTCGAGCAGCTGCTCGACAGCGGGTTCCTCACGGAGTCGGGCAAGACGTTCAGCGGCCAGGCAGGCCGGCCCGGAACCGCGCTCAAGACGGCCCGTACGGGTCCGGCCGGGCTCGGCGTCGAGGTCAACATCGACTATGTGTCGGTCTGTGTCGTCGACCTGGCCGGGACCGGCCGGGTCCGCCTCACCGAGCATCTCGACAACCGCGGCGCGCCACCTGCGGAGGTGCTGGCCCGGGCGGCCAGGATCGCCGCGCGCACCCTGGAGTCGGCGCGTGAGCAGGAGCTGTTCCCGGTCGGCGTCGCCCTGGCCCTGCCCGGGCTGGTCTCCGGCGGTTCGGTGCGTCAGGCCCCGAACCTGGGCTGGAACCAGGTGCCGGCGGAGGAGCTGTTCGCCGCCGCGCTGGCTGCCGAACGCCCCGGTCACGCGGCGCTCACGGTGAGCTCGGAGAACGAGGCGAATCTCGCGGCGCTGGCCGAGCTGTGGTTCGGGGGCCTCGGCCGGGTGCGGAGCTTCCTCTATCTGACCGGTGAGATCGGTGTCGGCGGCGCCCTGGTCGTCAACGGCGAACTGCTGCGCGGCGCGCACGGTTTCGCCGGGGAGATCGGGCACGTGGTGGTGGACACAGCGGGTCCGCAGTGCCGCTGCGGCTCGCGCGGCTGTCTGGAGCAGTACGCGGGACAGGCGGCGCTGTTGCGGGCCGCCGGGATCGAGGAGACCGGCAGCGGGATCGGGGTCGCGGAGCTGGAGCGGCGCACCCGGGCCGGGGACGAGCGGGCGGTGGCGGCGGTCGCCGAGGCCGGCCGGAAGCTGGGCCGGGTGCTGTCGGGGGCGGTGAACCTGCTGGACCCCGACGCGGTGGTGCTCGGCGGGATCTACCGCAACCTGATGCCATGGCTGGCACCGTCGGCCGACGAGGAGCTGACGGGCCGAGTGGTGTCGGGGCTGTGGTCACCGGGCAGCGCCCGGCTGCGCGCCTCGTCCGTCGCGGGTGACGCGGCCAGGGGTGCGGCGGCACTGGTGATGACGGATGTGCTGGCCGACCCGGTGGCGTACGCGGGCCGGGCCCGGGTCTGAACGAACGGCCGGGGCAGGCCACGAGGGGGACGGCCGCGCCGAGCGCGTCCGTCCCCCTCGTGTCACCGCTGCCGGTCGGCCCGCCGGGTCAGCGGACGCCGAGCAGGTGGTCCATCGCCAGCTGGTCCAGCGCCTCGAACGCCATGCCGCGCTCGGCTGCCGCGGTCACATCGAAGTCCTCGAAGGCCGAGCGGTCCGCGAGCAGGCCCGCCACGCCGTCCTCGGCGGTGCGCTGCGCCAGCTCGTCCAGGCGGGAGGCGCGCAGCGCCTCCTGGACCGCGGGGTCGGCGCGGAACGCGGCGGCGCGCTCCTTGAGGATCAGGTAGTTGCGCATGCATCCCGCGGCCGAGGCCCAGACACCGTCGTAGTCCTCGGTCCGCGGCGGCTTGAAGTCGAAGTGTCGCGGGCCCGCGTAGTCCGAGTTCTCCAGCAGGTCGACGAGCCAGAAGGCCTGGCGCAGGTCGCCGGCGCCGAAGCGGAGGTCCTGGTCGTACTTGATGCCGGACTGGCCGTTGAGGTCGATGTGGAAGAGCTTGCCCGCCCACAGCGCCTGCGCGATGCCGTGCGCGAAGTTCAGCCCGGCCATCTGCTCGTGGCCGACCTCCGGGTTGACGCCCACCATCTCGGGGCGCTCCAGGCGCTCGATGAACGCGAGGGCGTGGCCGATGGTGGGGAGCAGGATGTCGCCGCGCGGCTCGTTCGGCTTGGGCTCGATGGCGAACTTGAGGTCGTAGCCCTGCTCGGTGACGTAGTCGCCCAGCAGGTCGAAGGCCTCCTTCATGCGGTCGAGCGCGACGCGGATGTCCTTGGCGGCGCCCGACTCGGAGCCCTCGCGGCCGCCCCAGGCGACGTAGGTGGTGGCGCCGAGCTCGACGGCGAGATCGATGTTGCGGAGCGTCTTGCGCAGGGCGTAGCGACGGACGTCGCGGTCGTTGGCGGTGAACGCGCCGTCCTTGAAGACGGGGTGGGTGAAGAGGTTCGTCGTCGCCATCGGCACGACGAGTCCGGCCGCGTCCAACGACTGCCGGAACCGCTTCACGATGCCTTCGCGCTCGGCGTCCGTGGAGCCGAACGGGATCAGGTCGTCGTCGTGGAACGTCACACCGTACGCACCCAGCTCCGCGAGGCGCTGGACGGACTCGACCGGGTCGATCGCCTCCCGGGTCGCGTCCCCGAACGGGTCACGGCCCTGCCAGCCCACGGTCCACAGGCCGAAGGTGAACTTGTCCTGCGGGGTGGGAGTGAAGCGTTCCGTCATGGTCCAGCCACCTTCGGTGCCCTGGGTCCGCAGCCGGTCGAGCGGCCGAACCTCAATTTGTTCACTGTCATGACTAATCATGCACGGACCACCCCTCCGACGGAACCCCTCGTCCTGGAAAATCCGGGGCGACCCCTGTTCCGGACGGGTTCCATCGCGTAATTTGTTTACCGTACGATCAAATCCCGACGCCGCGAGAGCCCGCAGGACGAGGGGCCACCGCCCGGGAACCCTGAGCCAGAGATTGAGGTCAGCCATGCCGCCGCATGAGGTCGTCATCGGTGTGGACAGTTCCACCCAGTCCACCAAGGCCGCGTTCGTCGACACCGCCACCGGCCGGCTGCTCGCCGTCGGCCGTGCCCCGCACGTCGTCACCGGCGAGGGCGGGGCCCGTGAGACGGACCCCGAGGTGTGGTGGCAGGCGCTGCGCGACGCGGTCGCCGCCGGGCTGAAGGAGTCCGGCGTCGCCGCCGCCGACATCACCGGGATCGCCGTCGCCGGGCAGCAGCACGGGCTGGTCGTCCTCGACGGCGAGGGCCGCCCGCTGCGCCCCGCTCTCCTCTGGAACGACACCCGGTCCGCCCCGCAGGCAGCCGCGCTCACCGCGGCACTGGGCGGAGCCGACGCCTGGACCGCGCGCACCGGTTCGGTCCCCGTGGCCTCGATGACCGCGTCGAAGTGGCAGTGGCTACGGGAGAACGAGCCGGAGACCGCCGCCGCGACCGCCGCGATCCGGCTCCCCCACGACTTCCTGACCGAGCGCCTCTCCGGGCGGGCCGTCACCGACCCGGGCGACGCGTCCGGCACCTGCTGGTACTCCACCGCTACCGGGTCCTACGATCCAGAGCTTCTCGAACTCCTCTCCATCGACCCGTCGTTGCTGCCGGAGGTGGCGTCGAGCGGGGCGGCGCGCGCCGGTTCGCTGACGGCCGAGGCCGCCGAGGCACTCGGCCTGCCTGCCGGAATCGCCGTCGCCGCGGGCACCGGTGACAACATGAGCGCCGCCGTCGGCCTCGGGCTCGGCGGCGCGGGGCTCCTCGACCACCCGGTCCTCAGCCTCGGCACCTCGGGGACGGTGTTCACCGCCTCCCGGGCCCGGCCGGCCTCCCCGGCGCTCGCGGGCTTCGCCGCCGCCGACGGTACGTACCTGCCGCTGGCCTGCACCCTCAACTGCACGCTCGCCGTGGACAAGGTGGCCGCGCTGCTGGGCCTGGACCGCAATGACGCCGTCCCCGGCGGCGAAGCCGTGCTCCTCCCCTACCTGGACGGCGAACGCACCCCGGATCTGCCCACGTCCTCCGGCCTCCTCACCGGCCTGCGCCACGACACCACCCCCCAGCAACTCCTCGGGGCCGCCTACGAGGGCGCGGTCGTCACCGTGCTGCGCGCGCTCGACGAACTGCTGCGGGCCTGCGGCCTCGACCCGGACGACCCCGGGGTGTCGAGCCGGCCGCTCCTGCTGATCGGCGGAGGCGCCCAGGGGCGCGTGTGGGTGGAGACCGTGCGCCGTCTCTCCGGGCGGCCGGTGACCGTGCCCTCCAGCGGGGAGCTGGTCGCGCTGGGCGCGGCCGCACTGGCCGCAGCGGCGGCCACGGGCGCGGACGCGGTCGCGATCGCCGGCGGCTGGGACACGGGTGAAGAGGTGCGTCTGGACGCCGTCGACAGGGACCTGGCCACCTGGGAGCGGGTCGGTTCGGTACTGGAACGGGCGGCCGGCCCCCTGCTGGGGGCGGACCGCTCGAGCTGACCCGCTGTCATGTCCCGTCGCACGCCACACACAAGCGCGCGCGACGGGCAGCGGCCGTTTTGGATAGCGAACTGATGTTCACTACTATCCGGCGATGATCATAAGAAGAAGGCTGACGGTCGGGGTGGGCATTCTGCTCGCCACCCTGACCGCCGGGCTCGGCTCGGCGCTGCCCGCCTCGGCCGATGAAACCCCCACCAACGCCTCCCCCAAGGTCGAGCTGGTGCTCGACGTCAGTGGCTCCATGCGGACCCGCGACATCGACGGCCAGTCGCGGATGACCGCGGCGAAGCAGGCGTTCAACGAGGTCCTGGACGCGGTGCCCGAGCAGGTACAGCTCGGCATACGCACCCTCGGCGCCGACTACCCGGGCGACGACCGGAAGGTGGGCTGCAAGGACACCAAGCAGCTCTACCCGGTCGGCCCGCTGGACCGTACCGAGGCCAAGACCGCGGTCGCCACGCTGGCGCCCACCGGGTGGACCCCGATCGGCCCGGCCCTGCTGGGCGCCGCCGACGACCTGGAGGGCGGCGACTCCACCCGCCGGATCGTGCTGATCAGCGACGGCGAGGACACCTGCGGTCCGCTCGACCCGTGCGAGGTCGCCCGTGACATCGCGGCACGCGGCATCCATCTGGTCATCGACACCCTCGGCCTGGTGCCGAACGCCAAGATCCGCCAACAGCTCACCTGCATCGCGGAGGCCACCGGCGGCACCTACACCGCCGTCCAGCACACCGATGAACTCTCCGGCCGCGTCAAGCAGTTGGTGGACCGGGCGGCCGCACCCGTCGTCACCCCGGTCGCGACCGAGGGTGCCGCGAGCTGCACCGACGCCCCGCAGCTGAAGGCGGGCCTCTACACCGACCGCGAGAAGTTCGCCGAGCACCGCTGGTACCGGGTCGACGTGCTGCCCGGCCAGGAACTGCGCGCCTCGGTGAGCGTGTTCGCCGACCGCGCCGTGAACAACGACTACGGCATGCTGCTGCGTGCGCTGACCGTGCACGGCCGGGAGATCGTCAGAGGCTCGGAGTCCGGCACCGGACGCACCGACGCTATCTCCTCCGGGCTGCGCTACCCGAAGCCCGAAGAGGACACGGACGGGGACGTCAAGCCGGCCGCTGAGACCGTCTGCCTCCAGGTCTCCAACTCCTTCTCCGCCCCCGCCTCGGTGAAGACCGCTCCCGGCATGCCGGTCGAGCTGACGATCGACCTGGTGGACGCCCCCGACGCGTCTGCCGACGCCGCGGCGTTCGGTCTCGGCCGCGGCTGGTGGCTGCTGGGCGTGCTCGTCCTGACCGGACTGATCGCGGGTCTGCTGACCGGCTGGATCTCGCGCTGGCGCTTCGCCGTCTGGAGGACCCACTGATGTTCCGTACGAGACGTGTGCTCGCGGGCGCGCTGCTGACCGGTCTCGCCCTGCTGACCGGGGCGGGTGCCGCCGTCGCGGACGACCCTTCGCCGAGCCCGAGCGCCTCCGGAGACGGGTCGGCCCCCACGGAGGCGGGCACCACCTTCCGCACCGCCACGGCGATCCAGCAGGACCGGACCGCCACCGCCGGGGCGTCGACCGGCGACTACCTGTACTGGGTCTTCCCGGCCGATGCCGGACAGCGGGCCACGGTCAGGGCGAAGGTCACCCTGCCCGAGGCCGCCACCCGGCACGGCGCCTCGACCTGGCAGGTCGACGTCTACGACGGTCTGCGCCGCCGTCAGGCCTGCATGTACGGGAAGCAGACGGGCAAGGCCGCGGCCGAAGCCGCGACGGTCGAGCTCACCTGTGTGCTGCGTACCGTCAGGGCCTGGTCCGAGCCGTGGGCCGACGACCCGCTGCCCGGCAGCTACTACGTCCGCCTCACGGTCGTCGATCTGCCCTCGGCGGACCTCGGACTGCCGGTGCGGACCGAGGTCGAGGTCACAGCGGCCGACAAGGGCGGCGCCGCGGATGTCGACGGCAGCCTCTCCGAGCCGCTGGTTCCCGGTGTGTCCTCGGTCGAGCAGGCCGCCGACGGCGCGTCGGCCGCCCCGGTCGCCCTCGCCGGTGAGCCGGAGGACGGCTGGTCCTCCGGCTGGTGGACCGACCGTTGGCTGTGGACGGTCGGCGGCGGGGTGCTCGGCGCGTTCGCGGCCGTCTTCGGCTACTCGCTGACGCGCGGCGGCGGCCGCCCGTCCCGGGTCCCGCCGGGCGTCTGACGACGCGTCGCTGCCGGGCGGGCCGGGTGGCCCGCTCGGCAGCGCGGAGCCCAAGCCCCTCCTGACCGCTCGGCCGGCCGCGCGGCGGAGCACCGTCAGGCGCTCCTGAGTGGCAGCCGCCCTGTCCCCGCTCCGGGACGTCATGCGGTCGCGGGCCATCCCGGGCGCCTCCACCTCGGCTTCAGCGGGGGGACGGGCAGCAGCCGCACCAGGCCGGGAGGGGGTCGGCCCGGTCCGCCGGCTTACGCCGCTGCCGGAAACGCCGGACGGTCAGGCGGCGAACGGGCCGTCCGCGGTGAACACCAGCCCGGCGAAGCGTTCGCCCATACGCAGGTGCGTGGCGGCGTCCGGGTGGAGCTGGTCGGGCAGGGGGCGTTCGGCGCAGTCCTCCTGGCCGTACAGCTCCCTGCCGTCGAGGTGGTGCAGATGCGGATCGTCGGCCGCGCGCCGCTCCACGAGGCGGCTCAGTTCGTCCCGGATGACGGTGAGCGTGAGCTTCCCCGCGGCCCGTTCGGCGGGGTCGCCCATGGCCACGAACCGGAGCGTGCCCTCGCCGAGTTCGCTGAAGTCGGGGGCACTGGGGCCGGGAGTGTCCTCGTGGATGGGGCACAGGATGGGTGAGACGACCAGCAGCGGGGTGTCCGGGTGCCCCTCGCGGATGGTGTCGAGGAAGCCGTGCACCGCCGGGGAGAAGGCGCGCAGCCGCATCAGGTCGGCGTTGACGAGGTTAATGCCGATCTTGACACTGATCAGGTCCGCGGGGGTGTCGCGCATGGTGCGGGCCGTGAACGGGTCGAGCAGCGCGCTGCCGCCCAGGCCCAGGTTGATCAGCTCCACCCCGCCGAGCGAGGCGGCGCGTGCGGGCCAGGTGGACGTCGGGCTCGCCCCGTTGGAGCCGTGACTGATCGAACTCCCGTGATGCAGCCACACCTTGCGGCCACGGTCCGGTGCGGGGGCGACCGGGGCGTCGGTGCGCAGGGCGACGAGCTCGGTGGTCTCGTTGTACGGCAGCCAGATCTCGATGTCCTTGGCAGCCTCGGGCAGTCCGGAGAACCGGACGGTGCCGACCGGGCCCGGCCGGGTCTCCGCGGATCCGGTGGTCATGTCCACCGTGAGGACGTTCCCGCCGGTGGCGGCCGCCTGTCCGGCGAGGCGGCCGTCCACGACCAGGTCGTACACGCCGTCCGGCCGGGGCGGTGCGCCCACGTAGGCCGTCCTGGTCCGCAGAGCGTCCAGCTCGATCGTGGTCGCACGGGTACGGAAGACCAGCCGCACCCCCGCCGGCTGTGCCTCCGCCATGGCCAACTGGCCGTCGGCACACTGGGCGCGGGCCCACGCGGGGAGGCGGTGCGGGCGCAGCCCGTGCTCGGTGCGTTCGAGGTCGAGTGCACCGCGCAGAAGGGCTTCGGTGATCGGCGTGGTGGTCCAATGGCGCTCAGTGTGCATGTCTCCGCCTGCTGCTCGTGACGTGAAGTTCGGTCTCACCGGGCCGGGGTCAGGGCGCGGGCCAGTTGCGCAGCAGGGCGTCGAGCGCGTCCACGATGCGTGACCAGGATGTCTGCGAGTCGGGGGCGCTGTGACTGAACCCACCCTGCATCTCCAGGCTGACGTAGCCGTGGAAGACGCTGCCCAGCAGCCGGACGGCGTGGGTCTGGTCCGGTTCGCTCAGGTCGTAGCCGCGCAGGATCGCCCGGGTCATCTGCGCGTGCCGGCCGCCGGCGCTGGCGGCGGCCGCCTCCGGGTCGAGCCGGTACTGGGCCGCGGCGTAACGTCCCGGATGCTCACGGGCGTAATCGCGGTAGACATCCGCGAAGGCGCTCAAGGCGTCCTTGCCGGCCCGGCCGGCCAGTGAAGCCGCCCCACGGTCGGCGAGCTCCTCCAGCGCGAGGAGGGCGATTCGGGTCTTGAGGTCGTGGGAGTTCCTCAGATGCGAGTACAGGCTCGCGACCTTGACGTCGAATCGCCGGGCGAGTGCCGAGACGGTCAGCTGATCGAAGCCGACCTCGTCGGCCAGCTCCGCTCCGGCCTCGACCAGGCGTTCCGTGGTCAGCCCCACGCGCACCATGCTCATCTCCCTGTTCGGCATCAGCCATTATGCAGATGCCTAATACCCTTAGGCAAATGAGCGGATCGGACCGAACCACCGCAGCGCGCCTCCGGGACCGGGCGCATCGCCGGAGCGGTCGAGGAGCCCCGCAGCGAACCCCTGTCCCACCACCGGCCCCGGGCGCCTCACGCAGCTCCCGCCGGGCCGGCCGGCGTCCGCCGGACGCGCCTCTTCCCGTACGGCGGCTTTGGAACCAGTACCGGACACCGGCCGCACGGCCGCCTCGTGTCCTGGCACCCGGCACGGCTACCCTCGACAACTCACTTACTCCACAAGGCCGGTGACGGGCGATACCGACCGGCCGGACCGTCAGAGCGGAGACTTTCATGTCCACGGAGACCGGCCCGGCCGTCGATGCCGGGCCGCGCGGCCACCGGATCGTTCCGGGTCCGAAGGGGCTTCCCTTCCTCGGGAACATGCGGCAATTCGCGAAGAACCCCCTGGCCTTCTTCGAGCTGCTGCGCGCGCACGGCGACCTGGTCCAGTGGCGATTCGGCCCCAACTCCTGCCTGTTCGTGGCCGACCCGGAGTGCATAGGGGAACTGCTCACCGAGACCGAGCGCACCTTCGACCAGCCCGCCCTCGGCGTCGCCTTCCGCACCGTGATGGGCAACGGCGTCGTGGTGGCCCGCGGTACCGAGTGGCGGCGCAAGCGGTCGCTCGTCCAGCCGTCCGTACGCCCCAAGCAGGTACGGTCTTACGCGGCGACCATGGCAGCCAGCACGGTGGAGCTCGCCGACACCTGGTCGGGCGGCGAACGCATCGACATCAAGCGGGAGATGGCCGCTCTGACGCAGAAGATCGCCGTGCGCACGATCTTCGGCGTCGACACCCCCGCCGACGCCGACGCGATGGGCCGGGCCATGGACGTGGCCCAGACGGAGATCGGCAGGGAGTTCGCGGGCATCGGCGCGCTCCTGCCGGACTGGGTGCCGACGCCGGGACGGGCCAGGATCAGGAAGGCCGCCGCCGTCATCGATGCCGAGGTGGGCCGGGTCGTCGCCCGCCACCGCGACGGGGGTGACGAACGCCCCGACCTGCTCAGCCGGCTCCTCACCGCCGTGGACGAGACGGGAGCGAAGCTCGACGACCGGGAGATCCGCGACGAGACGGTCACGCTGTACATCGGCGGCCACGAGACGACCAGCTCGACGCTGGTGTGGGCCTGGTACCTCCTCTCCCGCAATCCTGGGGCGCGGGCCGCACTGGCCGACGAGCTGGACCGGGTCCTCGGTGACCGCGAGCCGGGATTCGACGACTACGCGCAGCTCACGTACGCCCAGTCCGTGGTCAAGGAGACGCTGCGCCTGTACCCGACGATCTGGCTGGTCACCGGCGTCGCGAAGGAGGGTGCGCGGATCGGGGGCCTGCCGGTCCCGGAGGGCACCAGAGTGTGGAGCAGCCAGTGGGCCACACAGCGGGACGAGCGGTGGTTCCCCGAGCCGGAGGAGTTCCGCCCCGAGCGGTGGGACGCGGAGGCGGCCGACGAGATCGCCGAGTACGCCTGGTTCCCGTTCGGCGGCGGCCCCCGGGTCTGCCTGGGCACGCGGTTCGCGATGGTCGAGGCGGTGCTGATCCTGGCAGTGCTCGCGCGACGCTTCGAACTGGACGTCGATCCGGGCACGGTCAACCCCGTGCCGACACTGACGCTGCAGCCGGACCGCGAGGTGATGGCCACGGTCCGGGCACGGTAGCGCCGTTGCGGAGCGTCATGCCGGCCGCGGGCGGGATTGCGCCGTCTGCACCGGGGGCCGGCAGCGGCGCGCCACGGTACGGGTGAATGGCGGGCGATTCCGCTGCCCGGTCGCTTTGCTGGCCGGGCAGCAACCCCACCCCCCGCAGCTAAGGACAGCAGCCATGCGCATGCGTACCGCTCTCGCACTTCCCGCCCTCACCGTCATCGCGGTCGTCGGCCTGGCCGGCACGGCCGCGGCGGACGGCGACGCCGGGAACGGCAACGGTGACGGCACGACCGCGACGCAGACCATCAGCGACAACACGGTCTCCGACTCCGCGTTCCTGGGCCACGCGTTCCACGTGGGCAACACCGGCATCCAGCAGACGCCGGTCACCATCACGTTCGCCGAGATCGGCGACTGACGAAGGTCCCGGCGCCGCGCCCGCAGACTGCCCTTCGGGACGGGCTGCGGGCGCGCAACGGGCCACGGCCCCACCGCACCCGCGACAGATGCTGAACCGATATGTCCGATCTATCGCCACTAACCGGGCATTACGTTCAGAATGTCCCTGTCGGCCGTACCGGCCGTCGGGCCCTCCGGCCACACCGCAGGCTGTCGATCCAGGGGAGACACATCATGCGTCCGAGCTCCACTCTCACCGCCGCCCTCACCGCGGCGGCCGCTCTGGCCCTGACGGCCACCGGGGCGTCGGCCACCGCCGGCGCCGCCACCCAGGGGGCCTCGGTCCGTCCCGCCCACTGCCAGGAGAAGGCCCTGAGGATCTCCGCCTCACCGGGCGGGCACCGCAACGTGGCTCGGATCGCCGTCACCAACCGGGGTGGCCGCGCCTGCGTCGTGGACCGCATCCCGACGATCACGTTCCGGGGGCTCGACGGCTCGGCGCAGCCCGTTCCGCCCGCCACCAGCGGTTCGTACGTGCTCTCGCCGGGCGAGCGCGGCTACGCCGCCGTGCGCACGGCGGAGCGCGGCTCCCGCCGGGGTCATGTCGTCCGAAGCCTGTCCGTGGCGGCGGACCCGGCGCACTACGGGGTCACCTTCGGTGCGGCCGCCGTGGGCATGGACCGCGGGATCCGGGTGTGGGAGCCGGTGACCACGCTCTGGCACACCTCGCGAGGCGCGGCGGACCGCGCCCTGGCCGCAGCGACGCGCTGAGCCACGGAGAAGCGGTACGGGGAGCCACCGCCGCGACGGCTGTCGCTCCCCGCACCGCAGACCGCTACAGCGTCACCGTGCCCGTTCCCTCCGCCGTGGCTCCCGTCGTCTCCACGACCACGCGGTACGGGCGGTCCGTGCCCTCGGAGGTGACGGTCAGGGTCTCCCCGTCCCGCACCACCCGGAACTCGGCGGCGGTCTCGCCCGTCAGGTCCGGCACCGTGACGGACGTGCCCTCACCGGCGGGCACCCCTTCGAAGACCCGCAGCGTGAGGCCGTCCAGCCAGTCGCCGTCGGGGCGCTGGTCGTCGGCACCCCAGGGGAGCACCGCGCCCGGGCGTACCAGGACCGGCAGGCTGTCGAAGCCGTGGGTCTCGTGTCGCCAGACCGGTCCGGTGACGGTCTCGCCGGTCAGCAGGACGGTCCAGGTGCCCTCGGGGACGTAGTACTCGACCTGCCCGTCCTCCGTGAAGACCGGCGCGACGAGCAGGTCCGGTCCGAGCATGTACTGACGGTCCAGCATCCGGGTCGTCGGGTCGCCGGGGAACTCCAGCAGCATGGGGCGCATCATCGGCAGGCCGGTGCGGTGTGCGGTGGCCGCCGCTCCGTACAGGTACGGCATCAGCCGGTGCTTGAGCAGGGTGAACTTGCGGGCGACGTCCACCGCCTCCTCGCCGAACGCCCACGGCACGCGGTAGGAGACGTTGCCGTGCAGCCGGCTGTGCGAGGACATCAGACCGAAGGCGAGCCAGCGCTTGAAGACCGCCGGGTCGGGGGTGCCCTCGAAGCCGCCGATGTCGTGGCTCCAGAAGCCGAAGCCGGACAGCGACAGGGAGAGGCCGCCGCGCAGCGATTCGGCCATCGCCGTGAACGAGGCGAAGCAGTCGCCGCCCCAGTGCACGGGGAACTGCTGGCCGCCGGCGGTGGCGGACCGGGCGAAGAGCACGGCCTCGCCGTGGCCCCGCTCCTTCTCCAGGAGTTCGAAGACCGTGCGGTTGTAGATCTGCGCGTAGTAGTTGTGCATGCGCTCCGGGTCGGAACCGTCGTGCCAGACGACGTCCGTGGGGATGCGCTCGCCGAAGTCCGTCTTGAAGCAGTCGACCCCCTGGTCGAGCAGGACGCGGAGTTTGCTGTTGTACCACTCGCGTGCCGCGGGGTTGGTGAAGTCGACCAGGGCCATGCCGGGCTGCCACAGGTCCCACTGCCAGATGTCACCGTTGGCCCGGCGCACCAGGTGTCCGAGTTCGGCACCCTCCGCGAACAGTGCGGACTTCTGCGCGATGTAGGGGTTGATCCACATGCTGATCCGCAGCCCGCGTTCCCTGAGCCGGGCCAGCATGCCTTCGGGGTCGGGGAAGACGTCCGGGTCCCAGAGGAAGTCCGACCACTGGTACTCGCGCATCCAGAAGCAGTCGAAGTGGAAGACGGAGAGCGGGATGTCGCGCTCGGCCATGCCGTCGACGAACGAGGTGACGGTGTCCTCGTCGTACGAGGTGCAGAACGACGTGGTGAGCCAGAGGCCGAAGGACCAGGCCGGCGGCAGCGCGGGGCGGCCGGTGAGCGCGGTGTAGCGGGCGAGGACCTCCTTGGGCGTGGGTCCGGCCACGATGTAGTACTCCAGCGACTGGTCCTCGACGCTGAACTGCACCTGGCCGACGGACTCCGAGCCGACCTCGAAGGAGACCTTGCCCGGATGGTTGACGAAGACGCCGTAGCCGCGCGAGGAGAGGTAGAACGGGATGTTCTTGTAGGCCAGTTCGCTGCTGGTGCCGCCGTCCGCCTGCCAGATGTCGACGGTCTGGCCGTTCTTGACGTACGGGGTGAACCGCTCGCCAAGGCCGTAGACGTTCTCGCCGACGTCCAGAGCGAGTTGGGCGAGCATGTGGTGGGTGCCGTCCGGCGTGGTGGCGAAGGCTGTGCCCTTGGAGTCGACTCCGGTGAGGGGCCGGCCGTCGGCGTCGAGGAAGGTCAGGCCCCAGGGGCCGTCGCCGTCCATGCGCAGGGTCAGCGGCCCGCTGGTCAGTTCGGTGACCGCCCCGTCCCGCCGGGTGCGGGCCCCCGCGGCTGCGGGGTCGAGTCCGGGGAAGACGAAGTCGGGCCCTCGATTCACCCTTCCCGCGTGGTGGGTGGTCCGCACGCCGATGATGCCCTCGGCCGGTGAGAAGCACTCGACCGTGATGAGCGGGGTGTTGAGGGTGTCGCCGCGTGCGGCGACGTGCTTGACCGAGGCGTAGGCGGTGAACTGGTCGGCGCCCACGTGCAGATCGCGGATCTCGGTCGCGTAGGAGGCGCGTACGCCCTCACGCATGAGCCAGAAGCCGTCGGTGAACTTCATGCGGACTCCTTGCCGGGGGCAACTGGTCGGGGAGGGGCGGGTACGGGGTGGCGCGGAGCGGTCCGGTTCACTCGCCGTCCCCGGTGAAGGTGATCCGGGCCAGGCGCACCGAGCCGCGCAGGGTGATGCGCAGGTCTTCGGTGCCGGAAGCGAGGAGGGCGGCCTGGACGGTGCGGTAGTCGTACGGTCCGTCGGTGGCGGGGACCGGGACGGCGACCGTGCTGGCGCCGACGGTGATCAGTACGGCCCCCTCCCCCGCCGCCAGCACTTCGGCTCCTCGCACTCCGGCGGCGAAGTTGCAGCGGCGGTACAGGAGTTCGTTGCTTTCGGCGACGGCCGTGACCGCGTCACCGTCCGACTTCGTCCGGTCGACGATCTCGGTGCCCAGCTGCTCGTCGTAGTCGGCCGCCTCCAGGCCCCGGACGAGGACGGGTCGCGGTCCGGACGGTTCGCCGTCGAGCGTGACGACCGCGATGAGCCGGATGTCCGCGCTCGATGCGCCTGCCTGGATCTCGTACGTGCCGGGGTCGACGGTCCACCGGCCGTGTGCCACGTCCCAGTGACCGAGCTCGGCAACGGGGACGACGAAGTCGACGCGCTCGGCGTCGCCGGCCGCCAGATGCAGCCTGCGGTGCCCGGCCAGCTCGCGCAGCGGCCGGACGACGGACGGCGACACCGCCCGCACGTACAGCTGGGCGACCTCGTCGGCGGCGACGGCTCCGGTGTTGGTGACGGTCAGTGACACGCGCACCAGGTCGCCGTCGCGCACGGCGCTCAGGGCGCTGTAGGTGAACCGGCTGTACGAGAGACCGTGGCCGAACGGGTAGAGCGGGGTGCCCTCGTAGTAGAGGTACGTCTGGCGGGAGCCGATGATGTCGTAGTCCAGCAGTCCGGGCAGTTCCGCGTCGGAGGCGTACCAGGTCTGCGGCAGCCGGCCCGCCGGGGATACGTCACCGGCCAGGACGCGGGCCAGCGCGGTTCCGGCGGCCTGCCCGCCGTGCGCGGTCCACACGAGTGCGGGGAGCGTGGCCGCCGCGTCGGCGAGGGCGTACGGATAGGCGGAGGTGACAGCGAGGACGGTGCGCGGGTTGGCGGCGTGGGCGGCCCGCCACAGGCGTTCCTGCTGGGCGGGGAGGTCGAGGGTGGCGCGGTCCTCGGTCTCGCGGCCGTTGATGTGCGGGTCGTTTCCGGCCACGACGATCACGGCGTCGGCGGCGGCTGCCACGCGGGCGACGGTGTCCTCGCCGCGCTCGGTCACCTCCATCTCGAAGACGGTTCCGGCGGCTTCCGCGGTGCCGGAGATTTCCTCCGCGGGAGCGGCAACCTTTACGCCGTCGGCGGCAACAGAGACATACCTACCCGTTCCCACGTGCAGAAGGCGGTGACCGCCGGCATGACTCTCCACCGCCTCCCAGCGGAACGTCTCCTGGACGATCCAGCCGCCCGGCTCGTCCGCCGAAGCGCGCAGATAGCCGTCGTCGGCGACGGACAGGTAGCGGCCGTCAGGTTCCCGCAGCGTGATCACGCCGTTGCCCCAGTCGACGAGCGCCAGCTCGGACGGGGTGTCGCCGCACGTCAGCGGGGGCAGATCGGTGCGGCCCGCGAGCAGCGCCGGGTCGAGGGCGCCCTCCGCGCCCCGCGCGGCTTCCTGGTCCGTGTCCGCCGCGGGAATCCGCAGCCAGCCGTCCGCGCACCTCAGCCGGACCAGGTCGACGCCCTCCGCGTGCACGATGTGTTCCGCGCCGAAGCGTTCCCGCAGTCCGTCGAGCGGGGTGGAGCGGTGGATGAGGGTGCCGCTGTACCAGTCGAGCTTGCAGGCGTCCGCGAGGAGCCCGACGACGGCGACGGTCTTCCCGGCGGCGGGGTCCAGCGGCAGCAGCCCGTCGTTCTTGAGCAGGACGACGGCCTGTTCGGCAGCTTCCAGGGCGAGCGCCCGGTGGCCCTCGGTGTCGAAGTCGGTGGTGTTCGCGTACGGGTCGAGCTGAGGGTCGAACTCCCCGAGCGAGAAGCGGAGTTCGAGCAAGCGCCGGACGGCGGTGTCGATGTCGTGCTCGTCGAGGAGACCCTGCTCCAGGGCGCCGCGGATGCGGCCGGTCATGACGGAGGAGTCCTGGCCGTGGTCGGTGAAGCTGTCGACACCGGCGCGCAGGGAAGCGGCTGTCGCCTCCTCATGGGTGTCGAAGTAGTGCTCGGAGTCGACGAGGTTGGACGGCGCCCCGGCGTCGGAGCAGACCACCAGCGACCGGTCGGTCCAGCTGCGCAGCTGCTGGGACAGGAGCGGCGACACGTGGTTGGGGCGTCCGTTGACCAGGTTGTACGCCGGCATGACACCGGCCACCGCGCCCGCCCGCACCGCGTCGCGGAAGGCCCTGAGGTCGTACTCGTGCAGGACCCGCGGGCGGACCGAGGAGGAGGTGGTGTCGCGGTCGGTCTCGTTGTTGTGGGCGAGCCAGTGCTTGAGGACGGGGGCGGTCCGCCAGTAGAGCGGGTGGTCGCCTCGCAGTCCCCGGGTGTACGCGACGGCGATGGCGGAGGTCAGTGCGGCGTCCTCGGAGTACCCCTCCTCGCCGCGCCCCCACAGCGGGTTGCGCAGCAGATTCACGGTCGGGGCCCAGACGTTGAGGCCGACGCGGTCGTCCTGGGCGCGCTTGGCACGGACCTCGTTGCCGACTGCTTCGCCGACCCGGCGCACCAGGTCACCGTTCCAGGTGGCGCCGAGCCCCACGGCCTGCGGGAACACCGTGGCCGGGCCCATCCAGGCCACGCCGTGGAGCGCCTCCTGGCCGGTCCGGAAGGCATCGAGGCCGAGCCGGTCCACCGCCGGTGCGAACTGGTGCAGCATCGCGATGCGCTCGTCGAGGGTGAGCCGCTGAAGCAGATCGTCGACGCGCTCGGCGAAGGGCAGCTGCGGGTCGCGGAAGGGCTGCGGTTGTTCCGTCACGTGCGGGTCCCCTTGGAGAGGTGGGAGGTATTCCGGTGCCTGCGCCTCGTACGAGGGCCTGAGGGGCGTCGGAAGATCTTTCGAAGCGCTTCGATGCTCGGTGGCCGACCCCGCCAGTGTCAAGGGGCCGACTCCGACCTCCGTACGCGACAACCCCTCATTGGGCCAGGAAACGGTTCGGAAACAGGTCGGAGGAATCTGGAAACGGGCTCTTGTGCGGCCGGGGCCCTTCACTTAACCTCGCTGCAACATCGAAGCGCTTCGACAGAGCTTCGATGGGGCGCCCGGCGCCCTTGATCCGCCCGGGACGGCGACAGGTTCTGCCGCTTCCCTGTTGAACCGCTTCACCTGCGGCCGGTCACGCCGGCTCAGTCAGCAACGCTCCACCTCAGACACAGGAACCGAACGGCGGTCGCCCGCCACGTGTCGTCCTGGTGCGCCTCGAAGGGTTGACGCAATGACGCCGAATTCCACCCCCTCCTCCACGGCTCCGAGCCGGAGAAGCTTCCTCGCCACGGGCGCGGTCGCCGCTGTCGCCGTGGCCGGCGGGGTACCGCTGCTCGCCGCGTGCGGCGGCTCCGGTTCCGGATCCAAGGACAAGGAGGGGACGACAACGGGCAAGGCGCTCAAGAAGGTTGTGCCGTCCTACGCTCCGCTGAACCTGGTCCAGCCCGACGTCGCGAGCGTCAACGGTTCGAGTCCCGGCTTCACCAAGCTGCCCGACCCGCTGGTCGTCTCCGTGAAGTCGGTCCCGGGCAAGGGCTCGAAGTTCCGGGTCATGACGCCGCTGTGGGGCACCGTCCCGAAGAAGAACAACCCGTACTACACGGCGGTCGACAAGGCGGTCGGCGCGACGCTCAACTTCGACCCGCAGGACGGCAACACGTACCAGGACAAGATCGGCGCGGTCCTCGCCGGCTCGGACATCCCGGACGTCATGACCATCCCCGGCTGGAACATGCAGGGACAGATCCGCAACGCGATCAGCGCCAAGTTCGCTGACCTGACGCCCTACCTGGCGGGCGACGCCGTCAAGAAGTACCCGAACCTGGCGAACATACCGACGGGCGCCTGGCAGTACTCCGTCTTCGGCGGCAAGCTGCGCGGGCTCCCCATGCCGACGCCGATCATCGGCAACGCGATCTTCTACCGCAAGGACCTGATCGGCTCCGGCGCCGTGCCCGCCTCCGCGGACGACCTGCTCGCCTTCGGCAAGGAGCACACGGCTCCCAAGCAGAAGGTGTGGGCCTTCGACGACCTCTGGACCTGTATCCAGAAGATCTACGGCCTGCTGCCCGACGCGCCGCACTACTGGCAGTTGGAGGACGGCAAGCTCGTCCACAAGATCGAGACGAAGGCGTACCGCGAGGCACTCGCCTTCGCCCGCAAGCTCCACGACGGCGGGTACGTCCACCCGGACGCCGACGCCGGCAAGGACGCCGACGCCAAGATCCGCTTCACCAGCGGGCACGTCGTGATGTACAACGACGGCACCGGCGGCTGGAAGGGCATGGTCACCGAACAGCAGTCCGCCAACCCGAAGTTCGACATGCAGGCGCTCGACTTCTTCAGCCACGACGGCGGCAAGCCGGTCCTGTGGCAGGACGACCCGGCGGGCATCTTCACCTTCCTCAGCAAGAAGCTCTCCAAGGCGCAGATCGAGGAGTTCCTGGCGATCGCCGACTACGCGGCCGCGCCGTTCGGCACCGAGGAGTTCATGCTCACCAACTACGGCGTGAAGGGCACCCACTACACGATCAAGGACGGCGCCCCGACCTACACCCCGCAGGGGGTCGAGGAGGCCCAGCCCTCCACCTTCCTGTTCCTCGCCTCGCCGCCCACCTCGATCGCGTACCCGGACCAGCCGCAGCTGGCGAAGGACTACGCCGCCTGGATGGCACGCCAGGCCCCGCACATCAAGAAGCCTCTCTTCTTCGGCATGCAGGTCGTCGAGCCCCAGCGGTACGCCTCCCTCTACACGCCCTTCGACGACCTGCAGAAGGACATCCGCCGCGGCCGCAAGAAGGTCAGCGACGTCGAGGAGGCCGTGAACACCTGGAAGAAGAGCGGCGGCGACAAGCTGCGCGACTGGTACCAGGACATTCTCGACAAGAACGGCTCCGGCGTCTGACGCGTACGACGCGCACCGACCGTACGCAGCACAGCACGAGGGCCGCCGGGCGCACGAACCCCGGCGGCCGGGGCGGAGAGCACGACATGGGGAGCACACGGTGAAGCCACGGGCCACGGTCACGACCGACCCGGACCGCACCGCCGACGGGGCCGATGTCCCGGCCGGCGGCGGTCACGGTGACGGTGAGGGCAAGGACGGAAGCGGCGGACGGACGGGCAGGTCGCGGGCGATCGGCACCGGCCGTATCCGCACACCGAAGAGCAGACCGGCCGAAGCCGGACCGCAGCTGAACGGCATCACGTGGCGCCAGCGGCTGTACCGCGACCGCACCCTGGTGCTCATGACGGTACCGGCCATCGCGCTGCTGCTGATCTTCAACTACATCCCGTTGCTCGGGAACATCGTGGCCTTCCAGGACTACGACGTGTACGACCTGGGCATCACCGGCAGCCCCTTCGTCGGCTTCGACAACTTCACCCGGATCTTCGAGGACTACCGTTTCTGGGAAGTCCTCGTCAACACCCTGGTCATCTTCGTCACCCAGCTCGTCCTCTTCTTCCCCATCCCGATCGCCATCGCGCTGCTCCTCAACACGATCATGAGCGCGCGGGTCCGGGCCTGGGTCCAGGCGGTCGTCTACCTCCCCCACTTCTTCTCGTGGGTGCTCGTCGTCACCGTCTTCCAGCAGATGTTCGGCGGCGCGGGACTCGTCGCCCAGTGGCTGCGCGAACACGGTCACGAGGGCTTCGACCTGATGACCAACCCGGGCTTCTTCAAGTTCCTGGTCTCCGCCCAGGCCGTGTGGAAGGACGCCGGCTGGGGCGTGATCGTCTTCCTCGCCGCGCTCGCAGCCGTCAACACCGATCTGTACGAGGCCGCGGCCGTCGACGGCGCGGGCCGCTGGCGCCGGATGTGGCACGTCACCCTCCCCGCGCTGCGACCCGTCATCGCACTCCTGCTCGTCCTGCGGGTGGGCAGCGCGCTGAACCTCGACTTCGAGCAGATCCTGCTCCAGCGCGACCAGGTCGGCGCCGGGGCTTCGGAAATCCTGGACACCTACATCTGGTGGACAGGCATCAAGACCGGCGACTTCGGCTACGCGGCCGCCGCCGGCGTCTTCAAGGGGCTGTTCAGCGTCGCCATGGTGCTGGGTGCCAACAAGGTCGCCCACATGCTGGGCGAGCAGGGGGTGTACTCCAAGAAATGACAACTCTCCTGGAACTTGAGAAGGACCCGGCAGAGCCCGCTCCGCGCGCCGAGACTCCGCTCCAGCGCGCTCTGCGGATGGAACCCCGCCCCGTGTGGGAGGAGGAACCGACCAAGGCGGGTCTCGCCTTCAAGGGAATCGGACTCGTCGCGATCTGCGCGATCGTGATCATCCCGATCTGGGTGGTGCTCGTCACCAGCCTCTCCGACACCAAGGCCATCAACGACGCGGGCGGCCTGGTCGTCTGGCCCAAGAGCATCACCTTCGTCGCGTACAAGGAGCTCCTCAGCGGTGGCGCGGTGACCCGCGCGGCGGCCGTGAGCGTCGGCCTCACGGTCGTCGGCACGGTGGTCAGCATGGTGGTCTCGATCCTGTGCGCGTACGGGCTGAGCCGGCGCGACTCCTACGCCCACCGCCCGCTGCTGATGACCCTCATGGCGACGATGTTCTTCGGCGCCGGCCTCATCCCCACGTACCTCCTGGTCACGGGCATCGGGCTGAGCAACAGCTACTGGTCGATGATCCTGCCCAGTGCGATCAGCGTCTTCAACGTGCTGGTCCTGCGCGGCTTCTTCATGGACACCGCACCCGAACTCATCGACGCGGCCCGCATCGACGGCGCCGGGGAGTGGCGCATCCTGCTCCAGATCATCATGCCGCTGTCGCGTGCCGTGATCGCCGTGATCTCACTGTTCTACGCGGTCGGCTACTGGAGCCAGTGGTTCAACGCGATGCTGTACATCCAGGACAGCGACAAGTACCCGCTGCAGATGATCCTGCGCCAGCTGGTCCTCCAGCACCAGGTGCCTCCGGGGGCCATGGGCGCGGCGGTCAGCAACGGCTCGATCAACAGCCTGGCCGTACAGATGGCGGTCATGATCCTCGCGCTGATCCCGGTCGCGATCCTGTCGCCGTTCGTCCAGAAGCACTTCCAGAAGGGCATGCTCACCGGCGCCGTGAAGGGCTGATCCGCAGCACGGCCCCCGCTTGTTCATCCTCTCCTCCCTGACCGGAAGGTGTTCGCCATGCGCGCTTCGTCCGCGCCCACGCCCAGCCGCAGAACCGTGCTCGCATCGGCGGCCGTCGCCGCCACGGCCGTCGCCCTGCCGGCCGCGGGCACCGCCACCGCGTCCTCGCGGGGGCACGGGGACAGCACCGCCGAACCGCACCGCTGGCGGACCGCCGCGATCGGCGGGACGGGGTTCATCACCGGAGTGCTGTTCCACCCGTCGGTCAAGGGCCTGGCCTACGCCCGGACCGACATCGGCGGCGCCTACCGCTGGGACGACCGGAAGGCCCGCTGGACCGCGCTCACCGACCACCTCGGCTGGGACGACTGGAACCTGCTCGGCATCGAGGCCCTGGCCGTCGATCCGGCGCACCCGGACCGCCTCTACCTGGCCTGCGGCACCTACGCCCAGTCGTGGGCGAGCCCCGGCGCGGTGCTCCGTTCCGAGGACCGGGGTGCGACCTGGCAGCGAGCCGACCTGACGGTTCGTCTGGGCGCCAACGAGGACGGGCGCGGCGCCGGAGAGCGGCTGCTCGTGGACCCCCGGGACAGCGACACGCTGTGGCTCGGCACCCGGCACGACGGGCTGCTGCGCTCCACCGACCGGGGTGCGACCTGGGCGTCCGTCGACTTCCCCGCGACCGCGTCGGCAAGCGGCCAGGGCGTGATGTTCCTCGCCGCGGCCGGCCGGACGGTGTACGCGGGCTGGGGCGACGGCGGCAGCGCGCTCTACCGTACGGACGGTTCCGGCGGCTGGGAGGCCGTGCCCGGGCAGCCGTCCGGGAGTGCGGCGACGAAGGTGCCGGTCAGGGCCGCGTACGACGGTCGCGGCCGGGCACTGTACGTCACCTACGCGGACGCCCCGGGCCCCAACGGGCAGTCCGACGGGGCGGTCCACCGGCTCGACACGGTAACCGGTGCCTGGACCGAGGTGACCCCGGTGAAGCCCGACGCCACGGCCGGTGACGGCTTCGGCTACGGCGGTGTCGCGGTCGACGCGCGCCGCGCCGGCACACTCGTGGTCACGACCAACAACCGCTGGGCGCAGATCGACACGGTGTTCCGCTCCACCGACGCCGGCGTCACCTGGACCTCGCTGAAGGACACGGCGGTCCTCGATGTCGCGGAGACCCCCTATCTGCGCTGGGGCGGTGAGTCGGCCAAGTTCGGGTGGTGGATCCAGGCCGTGGCCGTCGACCCGTTCGACTCGCGGCACATCGTGTACGGGACCGGCGCGACGCTCTTCGGTACCCGCGACCTCGTCCACTGGGCCCCGGAGATCCGGGGCCTGGAGGAGACGTCGGTACGGTTCCTGGTCGCCCCGCCCGGCAAGGACGGCCGCCTCCTCAGCGGCCTCGGCGACATCGGGGTCATGTACCACGACTCGCTCACCGCCTCCCCGTCGCGCGGCATGGCGACGAACCCGGTCTTCGGCACGGCCACCGGCCTCGCCATGGCCGCGCTCAAGCCCTCGTACGTCGTACGGACCGGCTGGCCGTCGGGCTCCGCCTCCGCCGGGGCTTCCTCGGACGACGGCGGCAGGACCTGGAAGCCGTTCGCCACCCAGCCGGAGATCGCCGCCTCCGCTCCCGGGCCTGTCGCGGTCTCCGCCGACGGAGCGGTCCTGCTCTGGTCGTTCGTCCACTGGGACGGCACCAAGTACCCGGCGCACCGCTCCACCGACGGCGGGACGAGCTGGAGCGAGGTCGGCACCTTCCCCAAGGGCGGCGCCCCGGTCGCCGACCCGATCGACCCCCGGCGCTTCTACGTCTACGACACCGACACCGGAGCGGTCTTCCACTCCTCGGACGGCGGAGTGACGTTCACCCGCGGCGCGGCCGAACTCCCCTCGGGCGATGTGCAGTTCAAAGTGGTGGCGGCGCCCGGACGCAGCGGCGACCTGTGGCTCTCCGCGAAGGACAACGGACTGTTCCGCTCGACGGACGGCGGACTGACGTTCACGCCGGTGGCCGGATGCCAGGCCTCGCACGCCCTGGGCTTCGGCAAGGCCGCGCCGGTCAGGGGCCGCAAGCGCCCCGGCGCCGGTTACCCGGCGGTCTTCCAGACGGGCCGCGTCTCCGCGACGCACGACGCGGTGGCGGTGCTGCGCTCGGACGACGCGGGCGCCACCTGGGTCCGGATCAACGACGACTCCCACCAGTGGGGCTGGACCGGCGAAGTGATCACCGGCGACCCCCGTGTCCACGGCCGCGTCTATCTGGGCACCAACGGCCGCGGCATCCAGTACGCAGAACCCGCATAAGCAAGAAGGAACGAGAGACGCCATGCCGTCCCTGCGCGACGCAGCCCGTGGCCGCATCCTCTTCGGAGGCGACTACAACCCCGAGCAGTGGCCCGAGGAGGTGTGGGAGGACGACGCCCGGCTGATGAAGGAGGCCGGGGTCAACTCCGTCACCCTCGGGGTCTTCTCCTGGGCGAAGATCGAACCACGCCCGGGCGCCCGGGAGTTCGGCTGGCTGGACCGGCTGATGGATCTGATGCACGCGCACGGCATCGGCGTCGTGCTCGCCACCCCGACCGCGTCCCCGCCGCCGTGGATGGGGGCGCGGCACCCGGAGACCCTGCCGCGCACGGAGGACGGCGCCGTCGTCTGGTACGGCTCGCGCCAGCAGTTCTGCGCCAGCTCCCCCGTGTACCGGCGCTACGCCGCAGCCCTCACCGAGGACCTGGCGGCACGGTACGCGGACCATCCCGCGCTCACCGTGTGGCACATCAACAACGAGTACTGCACGCACTGCTGGTGCGACGAGACGGCCGCGCACTTCCGCCGTTGGCTGCGCACCCGGTACGTCACGGTCGACGCGCTCAACGAGGCGTGGGGGACAGCGTTCTGGAGCCAGCGCTACGACTCCTGGACGGAGATCCTGCCGCCGCGCAAGGCGCAGTACATGAAGAACCCGGCGCAGGTGCTGGACTTCAAACGGTTCACCTCCGACGCGCTGATGGAGTGCTACGTCGCCGAGCGCGACATCGTCGCCCGGCACACCCCGCGCATCCCGGTGACGACGAACTTCATGCCGCTGTGGTCGGGCCAGGATGCCTGGGCCTGGTCGGCGCAGGAGGACATCGTCTCCGTCGACATCTATCCGGACCCCCGGGACCCGCAGGGCGGCCAGTACAACGCGATGCTCGCCGACATGACGCGCTCTCAGGCCGCAGGCCCGTGGATGCTGATGGAACAGGCGGCCGGCCCGGTCAACTGGCGTGGCGTCAACCACCCCAAGCCCGAAGGCCTGAACCGGCTGTGGTCGCTGCAGGCCGTGGCACGCGGCGCCGATGCCATCTGCTACTTCCAGTGGCGGCAGTCGCGGCAGGGCTCGGAGAAGTTCCACTCCGGGATGCTCACCCATGCCGGCGAACAGGGCCGCACCTTCCGGGAGATCAAGCGGCTGGGAGCGGAACTCGCCGTGCTCGGCCCGGCCGTCGGCGGCAGTGACGTACCGGCCGACGTGGCCGTCCTGCACGACTGGGACTCGTGGTGGGCGGGAGCGCAGGAGGGCAGGCCGTCCTCGCTGCTCGACTACACGGAGGTCGTGCAGCGCTGGCACCGGGCCCTGTGGGAGAACGGCGTCGTCACCGAGTTCGCCCGCCCTGATGCCGGTCTGAGCCGGTTCAAGGCCGTCGTCGTACCCCATCTGTACCTGCTCGACGACGCCTCGATCGACAATCTCGTGGCGTATGCGCAGGGCGGCGGCACGCTGGTGTGCGGCTTCTTCAGCGGGATCGCGGACGTGGACGACCGCATCAGGCCGGGCGGCATGGACGCCCGGCTGCGCGAACTGTTCGGGATCCGCACGCTCCACGAGTGGTGGCCGCTGGACGCGGGCTCGACCGTGGCGTGCGACGGCTTCGACGGCACCCTGTGGTCGGAGGAGCTGGAGGTTTCGGAGGGCACCGAGGTGGTGGCCGCGTACCGCGACGGCGAACTGGCCGGGCTGCCCGCGGTGCTGCGCAGGGGCCGGGCCCGGTATCTGTCGACGCTGCCCTCGCCGGCGGCGCTGCGCCGGCTGCTCGGTGACGTGGTGCGGGAAGCGGGCGTGACGCCGGTCCTGGCCGGTCTGCCCGACGGTGTGGAGGCCGTCCGCCGCGGCGACCTGCTCTTCCTGCTCCATCACGGGCGCGACTCCGTCACCGTGGACGTGCCGGGCACCTACGAGGACCTGCTGACCGGCCGGAGGGCCGACGGGCGTGTGGAGCTCGGCCGGCACGGCGTGGCCGTGTTGCGGAGCGCCGCTCCATGACCGCCCGCACCCACATCGACGGCACCTGGGAACCGCGCCCCGCCGCCCGCTGGGAGGACGCCTTCCTCGGCGGCAACGGCCGACACGGGGCGATGGTGTACGGGGACCCGGCCGACGACCGGGTCATCGTCAACCACCACACCCTGGTCCGGCCCAACGGCAGCGAGCACCTGCGTCCGCCCGAGCTCGCGGACCGCCTGCACCGGTTGCAGAGCGCGCTCCTGGCCGGGGACACCACGGCCGCCGAGCGGTTCGGCGCGGGCCGGCCGCTGGCGTGGGTGCAGCCCTTCCATCCGGCTTTCCAGACCAGGATCCGTCCCGTCCCCGACGCGTCACCCGGCTCCGACGGCACGGAACCGCCCCCGGGTTACCGCCGGACGGTCGACTTCGCCACGGGTGAGATCACGGCCGTGTGCGAGGGCCGGCGCAGTCAGGTCTTCGTCTCGCGCGCCGATGACGTGATCGTCCAGTACGTCACCGGGCCCGGGCTCGCCGTGGACCTGGTCCTCGATCATGCGCTGCCCGGCGCCCCGGCGCGTCTGGCAGTCGGCCGCAGCACCGTACTGACACCCGGCGGCGGACGGCTGTCGCTGCGGGTGGGCTACCCGGACAGTGAACTCGCCTACAGCGGGCTGACCGTGGTCCGGGCGGACGGCGGCAAGGTGTCCGTCGCGGGCGAAGGCATCCGGATCGAGGGGGCACGGAGCCTGCTGCTGCTCACCCGGGTGCGGCGCCATGCGGGCAGTCTGGACCTCGCGGCGGAGTGCGCCGCCCTGCCGACGGACGGCTACGCGACGCTGCTCGCCCGGCACCGCCGGCTGCACACGCCGGCCTTCCAGCGAGCCTCCCTGACGCTGGCCGCCGACCCGGCCGAACGCGTCCTGCCGGGCAGCAGCCTGCTACGCCGTACGGGAAGCCCCGCTCTGCTGGAGCGACTGTTCGCGGCGGGGCGCTACCACCTGTACTCGTCCTCCGGCGTGCTGCCACCACGGCTGACCGGCCTGTGGACGGGCGACTGGGACACCGCCTGGTCCGGGGCGTTCACCACCAACGCCAATCTGAACCTCCAGATCGCCTCGGCTGCGGCCGCCGCACTGCCCGAGGTGTCCGAGGCGCATGCGGCCCTCGTGTACGGGCAGTTGGCCGACTGGCGGGACAACGCCCGGGCACTCTTCGGGGCTCGCGGCATCGTCGCCCCTTCCCACACCGACGGCGAGTCCGGCCACACCCGCCACTACCAGCGCGCCTACCCGTTGCACCTGTGGTCCGCCGGTGCGGACTGGCTCCTGGAACCGCTGATCGAGCACGCCGAGACGAGCGGGACGACGGACCCCCGGCTGGTCGGCGCACTGCACGAAACCGCGCAGTTCTACGAGGACTTCCTGACCCGCACGGCACCCGACGGCACCGTGGCCGTGGTGCCCTCGTACTCACCGGAGAACCGTCCGGCCAACGCGAGCTGGGGGACGGTGAACGCGACGATGGACCTCGCGGCGGCCCGCCACGCGCTGACCGCCTCGGCCGCCCGCTCCCCCACGGCCCCGTCGTCCGCCCGGCGCCGGGCACTCGCGGACCGGCTCCCCGCGTACCTGGTCAACGAGGACGGCGCACTCGCCGAGTGGGCGTGGCCGGGCCTGGAGGAGACGTACGACCACCGCCACCTCAGCCACCTCTATCCGGTGTGGCCGCTGGACGCGATCAATCCGTACGACACCCCGGAGCTCGCGGCCGCCGCGTACCGAGCACTGGAACTGCGCGGATCCGAGAACGACTCCGCCCACGGGCACCTGCACCATGCGCTGATCGCCGCACGGTTGCGGGACGGCGCACGTGTCTCGGCGGCGCTGGATGCCGTACTGGCGGGTGACTTCTTCCACGACTCACTGATGAGCGCCCACTATCCGTCCCGCAACGTGTACAACGCGGACGCCGCCCACGCACTGCCCGCGGCGGTCATCGAGTCGCTCGTCCAGTCGACACCGCACCGGCTGGTCCTGCTCCCCGCACCGCTGACCGGCTGCCCGAGCGGCGAACTGCGCGGTGTGCGCACGAGGTTCGGTGCCGGGCTGGATCTGCGCTGGTCCGCCGACGGCACCGCGATCGCGGTGCTGCACCCCACCCGTGACGCCCGGATCGACGTCCGTACGGGCGAAGGGCGCACTTTCACCGAGACCTCCGCCGGAACCCTCTCGGCCCCGTTGGAGCTGACGGCCGGCGTGGACCGCGTCCTCGAACTGGGGGCGCGGTAGCACTCCCCCCACCCATCCCCCCACCATGGAAGGGACAACCATGGCACGACGTACCCGCACCCTCAGCAGGTTCGTACTGGCCCCGGCAACGGCAGTGGCGGCCCTCATCGGCTTCGCCGCCGCCCCCGCCCAGGCCGCGATCTGGTCCTCCTCGGACCAGTGGGGCAACTACACCACCTCCGACGGCTACACCCTCTACAACAACATCTGGGGTTCCGGCGCAGGTGGGCAGTCCATCTGGGCCAACTCGTCCAGCAACTGGGGCGTCTGGGCCGACCACCCGAACACGGGCGGCATCAAGTCGTATCCCAACGCCAAGAAGGTCGTCGGGAAGTCCATCACCTCGTTGTCGTCGCTCACCAGCACGTACAACGTCACCGTCCCGTCGTCCGGTGCGTACAACACCTCGTACGACATCTGGGACAGCGACTACGACTACGAGGTCATGCTCTGGGTCAACTACAACGGCGCCGTCGGCCCCCTGGGCACGTCGCAGGGGAACGTGACGCTCGGCGGCCACACCTGGACCGTCTACAAGGGCGACAACGGCGCCAACCAGGTCTTCTCGTTCCTGCGCACCTCGGACTCCGCGTCGGGCACGGTGAACATCCTGCCGATCCTGAAGTGGATCAAGGACACGAAGGGCTGGTGGGGCAACGAGACCATCGGCGACGTCCAGTTCGGCTACGAGATCACGTCGTCGGCGGGCGGTCTGGACTTCCGGACCAACGGATTCGGCGTCTCGTCCAGCTGAACGGTTCCTCCTCCGGCTGAGCCGTACGCACAAGGAGCCGGCCCCCGCGCGGGGGCCGGCTCGTGCGTGCGCTGCCGCCGCCCGCTACTGTCCCGGGGCGGGCCCGGTGCTCTCCCGTACCGTCAACTCGGGTGCCAGGAGCTCGACTTCGTCCGTCCCGCGGCCGGAGAGCTTGGCGACGACCTGCTCGACCGAGCGGCGCCCCATCTCCTGCGCGGGGATGGCCACGGAGGTGAGCCGCACCGAGGCCTGGGAGGCCACCTGCTCCGGGCAGATCGCGACCACCGACACGTCCTCGGGCACCGCCCGGCCCTGCTGCCGCAGGAGATTGAGCAGCGGCTCCACCGCCGACTCGTTCTGCACGATGAACCCGGTGGTGCCGGGGCGCTCGTCGAAGATCCTCGACAGGGTCTGCGCCATTGCCGGGTAGCCACCCTCGCAGGGGCGGTGCAGCACCCGCACACCGGCCTCCTGCGCCTTGGCGCGTATGCCGTCGACCGTCCGCTCCGCGAATCCGGTGTGGCGCTCGTACACCGCGGCCGCCTCGCCGATCACTGCGACCTCACGGTGACCGAGGCCGGCGAGGTGGTCCACGCAGAGCGCCCCGGTCGCCTCGAAGTCGAGGTCGACACACGTCAGCCCCTCCGTGTCGGCGGGCAGTCCGATGAGCACGGCGGCCCGGTCGGTTTCGCGCAGCAGCGGCAGCCGTTCGTCGTGGAGTTCGACGTCCATGAGGATCATCGCGTCGGCGAGCGAACTCCCGGCGATGCGCCGCACCGCGGCGGGCCCCTCCTCCCCGGTGAGGAGAAGGACGTCGTAACCGTGGGTGCGGGCCGTGGTGGCGACCGCGATGGCGATCTCCATCATCACGGGGACATACATGTCGGTGCGCAGCGGCACCATGAGCGCGATGATGTTCGACCGGCTGCTGGCGAGCGCCCGCGCGCCGGCGTTGGGGTGGTAGCCGAGCTGCTGGATGCTCAGCTCCACCCGCTCCCGGGTGGACACCGAGATGGACCGCTTGCCGCTGAGGACATAGCTCACCGTGCTCGCGGAGACTCCGGCGTGCTGCGCGACCTCGGCAAGGGTGACCATTCAGCTCTCCATCAAGGAACGTCGTCGGACACCGGCGCGGGGACCGGCCTGGACCCGCAGTGTCGGCCGGACGTGGCGAAGCGCTTCGACTTCATCCGCTTCACCTATGACATGCACGGATGATGCGAGCCTAGACCTGCCCGCACGGAGTGTCTAGACCACTATCGAAGCGCTTCGACTCGGGGTGTCGCGTCAGCTGTTCCGGCTACTGCCACGATATGCCTGTCGCCGGGCCCGGAACATCAGCGGGACCGCACCCGCTGCACGGTTCAGGACGCCGACGGGGTCCAGCCCTCCAGCCAGTCGGCGACCTCCTGCCCGGCCGCCCCGTCGTCGCCGAGCTGGGGTCGGTCACCGCTCGCCGTTCCGGCGCCCGGCCCGTCGTTGCGGTACTCGGCGAACCGGTCGTCCTTCCAGGAGAAGCCGCTCATGTCGGTCCACGGCGCCGACCGGATCGCGGCGCTCAGGGTGCTGTCGCGGACGGTGGTCATCGGGTCGAGCGTGGCGTCGCCGCCGGCGTGCCAGGGGCGGCCGAGGTAGAAGGTGGCAGCGGAGACGTCACCGTTGACCGTGGAGTTGTTGATGAGGAAGCCCTTGCGTCCGGCGGCCGTGCTCGGGGCGGTGACATAGCCGGCGGAGCTGCCGTTCCACCGCTTCTTCAGCGTGATGACCGAGGAGTCGATGACGGCGCTCGCCCGGCCGAAGATGAAGTCGACGTTGCCGACGACATAGGAGTTCTTCATGTAGACACGGCCGAGCCTGTCCTTGGCCGCGGTGTCGAGCAGCAGGGTGTCCTGATCGCCCTCGGTGATGATCGAGTCGAGGAACACCTTGTCGGCCGCGGTGCGCAGCGCGACTGCCTGCAGACCGCTCATGTCCTGGTGCGCGGCTTCGTCGAAGTCGTTGGCGATGGTGAGGTTGCGGGCCTGGAATCCGTCCCCCTCGGCGGCGACGGTCGCGCTGCCGCTCGTCCCGTACGTCCCCGATCCGTCGGGCTTCTGCGTGCCCGAGGCGTTGCCGTACACGATGACGGCGCTCTTGCGGCTGGGGCCGGTGCCCTGGAGGGTGACGTTCTGCTTGGTCGAGGGGATCTTCACCAGCTCGCGGTACGTGCCGGGCGCGATGGCGATGACGGTCCGGGCCGTGTTGCCCGCGGGCACCGCGTTCACGGCGGCCTGCACGCTGCTGTACTGGCCGCTGCCGTCCTTGGCCACGGTCAGCGTGGCGGCGGCTGCGACGGTCGGGGCCGCCGTTGCGACACCGGCGCGCGGACCCGCGCCCGCCTTCACCAGCGCGGGCACGGCCGCGGCGTCGTCGAGCGTGTAGGCGTAGTAGCTGTGCGGGTCGAACGACGTCCCGCCGCCGCTCTCGTTGCGCCCACTCGTGCCGGCGAAGATGCTGCCGCGCTGGACGAGGGTGGCGGTGCTGTCCCGGGTGACGGGGTTGTTCAGCCCGTCGAAGTAGCTGTTCTCCAGGACCATGTTCGTGTGGCCGCGGGCGTAGTTGCCGTAACTGCTGGTGATGTCGGTGCCCGGGTCGTCCTGGAGGAAGTTGTTGTACAGGTGGGCGTGGGCCACGTTGTCGGTCGAGGGGTTGCGCTGTTCGGTCTCGTGGAACCAGTTGTGATGGATGGTGATGTCGGCGGTGGTGTTCTCGGTCCAGCCGATGCCGAACGCCTTGTTGTCGTGCTGGAGCCGGTTCCACGACACCGTCAGGTAGGTGGTGTCCTTGCGGCTGTCGATCAGCCCGTCGGCCATGTTCCGCAGGTCGTTGTGGTCGATCCACACGTGGTGGGCGCCGTCCATCTGGATGGCGTCCCAGTCGTGCTCCTTGTCGTTCCAGGTCCCGGCGTACGAGTCCCGGATCGTCAGATTGCGGATGATGACGTTGTGCACGCCCTGGCCGAGGAAGAAGCCTCCGCCGACGATGTGCCCGGAGGTGCCGGAGCCGATGATCGTCTTGTCGGAGGCGACCTTGATCTCCTTGCCCTTGGGATCCATGGTGATGGCCGCCGCGACGACGATGACGTAGGGCTGCGTCGCCGTCGCGTACTTCTCCAGGTCGGCGAGGGTGCGCACGGTGACGGTCGCGCCGCCGCGCCCTCCGTACGTCCCGTCCTGCCCCAGCGCGTCGACCGAGGCGAAGCCGTCGGCCGCCTCGTCGGCCCGGACCGGGGAGGCGGCCGACGAGGCGGGGTAGGGGGTGCTCCGTGGCTCTGTCGCACCGTTCGCCGCGGTGGCGGCGAATCCGGCCACCAGGGCCGTGCTGACCGCTGTCGCCACACCCAGCCGCGCCCGGCGGCTGCGATTGCGGTGGCTTGTGCCTGCGGGCATGTGGGGGGTGTGCTGCGCCGTTCGGCGTTCCGCTGTCATGACCTGAACCATTCCGTCGAGGAAGGATGCCGTTCAGGTATGGGTTGCCGCCGCCCGGCCGAAAGGTTGCTGCCCGCACCCGTTCAGACGGGCTTCAACCGCCATTGCTGGCATTGGTTGTTGAGCCATGACCACTGCCGGATCTCCGCCCCGTCGGCCGTCGAGCAGTCGGCCACGTCGGCGACCTTCCCCGACGCCTGGTTGACGATGCGCACCCAGCCGCCCGGCCCCGTGACCAGGAACCTGAAGCGCTGGCAGGTGTTGTCCAGCCAGGACCACAGCCGCAGGTCGGCTCCGTCGGCCGCGGAACAGTCCGCGGTGTCCAGGACCTTCCCGGTGGCGGCGTTGACGAGCCGGCTGGTGTCGTCGCCCCGGTCCTCGACGCGCCATCGCTGCCGGCTGCCGCCGTCGCACGTGCTCTGGAGGACGCCGGCCCCGTCACCGTCCGAACCGGCGGCCACGTCCATGCACTTCCCGGTGGCCCGGTTGACGACGGTGTAGGCGGTGGGGGTGGCTGCCGTCTCCCCGGCGGGCCCGGGAGTCGTGGTGCCGAGCGCGACGGGTGTACCGAGGTTCGGGGTGCCGTCGGCGTTCCAGGTGAACTTCTGGGCCCGGGCCGTACGCCCGTTGTCGCAGCCGTCCGAGGCGGCGTCGTTGGCGTGGTAGACGATCCAGCTCTCCGTCCCGTCGGGCGAGGTGAAGAAGCCGTTGTGCCCCGGCCCGTAGACCCCCGCCGAGTCCTTGCGCTGGAACACGGGATCCGCCTTCTTCGTCCACGAGGACGCGGACAGCGGATCGGAACCGGCGAGCGTGAGCAACCCGAGCTTGTAGTCGGGGGTCCAGCAGCCGCTGGCGGAGTAGACGAGGTACGTCCTCCCGCCCCGCTGCAGCACTTCCGGCCCCTCGTTGACGGCCGCCCCGGACTTCTCCCAGCCGTACACGGGCGTCGAGATCGTCGAGAAGGACCCGCTCAGTGTGTACGGGTTCGACATCGGCGCGATCACCAGGTTCTGGGTGCCGCCGCCGCTCGCGCTGCCGAGGAGGTACAGCTTGCCGTTCACGGTGAGCACGCTCGGATCGAGCATCCAGTCACCGCCCAGCCGGCCCCTGTACGTGTACGGCCCCATCGGGTCCGTACCGGCGCTCTCCAGGACATGGACGCGCTGGGTCGGGTTGTAGTCGGCGATGTTCTGCCCCGCGACGTAGTACAGGTACCAGCGCCCGCCCGAGTAGTGCAGTTCGGGCGCCCAGATGTTGCAGCAGCGGGAGGCCGCGTCGCCCTGCCAGACCTGCACGCTCGGGGCGGCCGCGAGACCGGCCAGCGTGGGCGACTTGCGCATGGTGATGACGTCGGTCCAACTCGTCGTCACCAGGTAGTAGTTGCCGTCGTGGTACGAGATCCAGGGGTCGGCACCCTTCTGCGCCTTGACCGGGTTGGCATAAGGACGCCCCTCGGCCGCCGACGCGGGTGCCGGCTGCGCAAGTACCAGGGCGAGGAGGAGGGCGCTCAGCAGGGTCAGTAGGCGACGGGCCATCCGCTGCTCCAGTTCAGGAGGTTGACTCCGAGCTTCGGGGTCCCGTTGTCCTGCCCGTCGTAGTAGTGGTACACGAGCAGGTCGCCGTCGGAGTCGGCGAGCACCGACTGCCCGCCGGGCCCGATGTACCTGCCGTGCGACTCCAGCACCGGCGTCCCGCCGTTGCTGAGCATGCTCACACCGTTGCGGTCCTTGTACGGCCCGGTCACGCTCGCGGCGCGGCCCACCTTGACCTTGTACGTGGAGCTCGTGCCCGCGCAGCAGGTGTCGTACGAGGCGAACAGGTAGTAGTAGCCGTTCCGCTTCACCACGGTCGGCGCCTCCACGGCCTTGGTCCCCGTGGGGCGGGAGGCCAGCGAACGGCGCGCCGTGTCACCGGCGTACTGCTTCCCGGAGGCGGGGTCGATCCGGATCATCTTGATCCCGGTCCACCAGGAGCCGAAGGACAGCCACCACTTCCCGTCGTCGTCCACGAAGAGGTTGGGGTCGATGGCGTTGTAGTCGCTGGACGAACTCGAGGTGTACACCGTGCCGTAGTCGGTCCAGCTGCCCGGCTGCCCGGTGGTGGAGCCGGCCAGCCCGATGGCCGAGGTGTTCGAGCCGAAGGACGAGACGGCGTAGTACATCAGGTACTTGCCGCCGTGGAACGAGATGTCGGGCGCCCAGGGGTCGGACGCCGATGAGTAGTTCTTCCACCAGCCCGGCGGGGTGCCGAAGGCCGATCCCGAGCGGCCGAACGCCGTGCGGTCGGTGGAGGTGCGCAGTTGCAGCTTGTCGCCGGTCGAGTAGAGCAGGTACTGCCCCGAGGACGTCCGGACCATGGACGGGTCGTGGACGACGATGTCACCGGTGACCGTGCCGGGGTTGGGGTAGGCGGACGCGCTGCCCGGAACGAGGGCGAGGAGCAGTGCGGCGGGAAGTACCGCGAGGGTCCTTCGGCGGGTGGTGCGACTCATGAGGGGACCTCCTGTGTCCGGTTACGGGAGGAGCGTGGGGCTCGTACGGCAGTCGCCACCGCGGTACGAATGGTTGCCATGCCCATGCCAGATTGAGGGAGATTCGCCGACTCGACAGAACGCCACCGTGTTCGACATATCGAATGCCGCCCGCAACCTCGAACGGAACGTAGGGCCCAACGGCCCGTGCGTCAACGGGTCGCGCGCGCCCGCGGCAGGAAGCAAGGCGATGGGCGCAGCACGGCGCCGAGGACCGCGGACGGAGGTCCGGCTACTGTCCGACGCTCGCCGCCGAGCGTCTGGACCTCGCGCCGTGCCGGGCCTCCAGCGCTGTCGCCCGCGCGAGCGCGTACGGAGTCGGCGTCGGGCAGCACCTGGTGCTCAGAAGACCGAAGGGCAGGGCCGGCGCGCGTGGCCGGGGCGCGGTAAGGCGCTCCCGCGTCAGGGGTGGATGCGCGGGAGATCGGTGAGCGGGGTGGAGCGTTGCCTTCAGATGCCGAGCAGAACGGGAAACGCCTCCATGTCGTTCTGCGTCATCACCGGCAGCTTGCGGATCTCCGCGTCCGGCACCGCGAGCCGCAGATCCGGGAAGCGCCCGAAGAGCGCCGGCAGGGCGATGCCCGCCTCGACGCGGGAGAGCGCCGCACCGGGACAGATGTGCGGACCGTGACCGAACGTCATGTGCCGGATGGGGGTGGCGCGGGTGATGTCGAACGCCTCGGCGTCGGGGCCGTGCTGCTCGGGGTCGCGGCCGATCACGCGATAGGAGATGACCACGCCCTCGCCCTTGGCGATGACGCCGTCACCGACCTGGATGTCCTCGGTGGCGAACCGCATCAGGAGGTGTGTGGTCGGGGTGTCCCACCGCAGGGTCTCCTCGATCACGGTCTCCCAGGAGACCTCCCCGTCGAGGACCAGGCGCAGCTGGTCGGGGTGGGCCAGCAGGGCGCGTACGGCGTTGAGGATGAGTCCGATCGTGGTCTCGTGCCCGGCCGCGACCATCGCCTTGAGGTTGCCGATCACCTCCTCCTCGGTCAGCGGCTTGCCGCCCTCGTCGGCGAGGATGAGCGCGGAGGTCAGATCGTCGGTCGGCTGCGCGGTCTTCTCGCGTACGAGTCCGGCATAGAAGACGTCCAGGTCGGCAAGGAGAGCCAGGCGTTCGTCCTGCGGGGTGAGCATCGAGAAGAAGGCCTTGTACTGGCGGGTCAGCATGGCGTTCGACGCGGGGTCGACACCCATCAGCATGCCGACGACGCGCATGGGCAGTGGCTGGGCGAACACGGACTTGAGGTCGACGACGGCCCCGTCCCTGCCACCCTCCGCGAGCGCGTCCAGCAGTTCCTCGGTGAACTTCTCGATCTCGGGGCGTATCGCCTCCAGCCGGCGGGGCGTGAGCGCCTGGGAGGTCTTGGTCCGCAGCCGGCGGTGCTCTTCGCCGTCGACGGTGAACATGGACCGGCCGGCGTCGATCATCCCGATGAGCGGCCACGCGTGCGTCACCTCACCGCTCTGCCACAGCCCCCAGGCGTCGAGGTCCTTCACCAGTCGCGGATCGAGCAGGAGCTGCCGTGCGTCGGCGTGCCGGGTGAGGGCCCATGCCGGTACGCCGAGGAGCTCGATCCGGGCCAGCGGTCCGGCGTCGCGCAGCCGCGCGGTCTCTCCGTCCAGGTCCTGGACCATCGGGTCGATGACGACGGTCGCACCGTTCGAGGCGGCGGCGTGAGGACAGTTCACGAGAGGTCTCCTGTCGTACGAACGGGGGTGAACCGAACGGGGAGCGAAGTGGTGCCACGCAGGAACGCGGAGGGCCGTCGTACGAGGTCGTCGACGGCGACGGCGAGCTGGAGATCGGGGAGCCGGTCGAGCAGGACCTCGATGCCCGTACGGGCGATGATCTCGGCGATCTCCTGTGCGGGGAACGGACACCGGTACTCGCCGTGACTGAACGCGAGATGGGCACCGTTGCCGCCCTGTGCGGGCGCTCCGGAGCCGGCCAGGTCCTGACGGATGAGCGGGTCGGTGTTGGCGGCGCCGAGCCCGAGCAGCAGCATGTCCCCGGCCTTGATCCGCTGTCCGCCGAGCTGCGTGTCGCGTGCGGCCCACCGTCCGGCGAGGATCTGGGTGGGCGTGTCCTCCCAGAGCACCTCGTTCATGGCCTCGCCGATGCTGCGCCGGCCACGGGCCATGGAGTCGGCGAACGTGTCCTCGGTGAGCATCAGCCGCAGGGAGTTGCTGACCCAGTCCGCGGTGGTGAGGTGCCCGGCGGCCGTGACGGCCATCAGGTCGAGCATGTACTCCTCGTCGGTGAACGCCTCGGGGAAGGCCAGCATGCGGGAGGTCACGTCGTCCCCGGGTGCCGCCCTCTTCGCGGCCACCAGCCGGGCCATGTGTTCCCCGAACCGCAGATGGGCGCTCTGCGCGTCCGGCCCGCCGTCGGCCAGGTCCTTCAACACCTGTGCGATGTCCGCGCCTTCGGCGTCGGGGAAACCGACCAGGCGGGCGAGGACGAGGACGGGGAGGGGCTCGCAGAAGTCCGCGACCAGGTCGGCCGTGCCGCGGCTGCACACGTCGTCGATCAGCCGGTCGGCCAACTGCTCGCAGTGGCTGCGGATCTCGAAGGGATCGGCGCCTTCGAGGGCCGGCCCCACCATACGGGCGTGCCGTCGGTGCTCCTCCCCCGCGCTGAAGTAGATGGAGGGCAGGGGGCGCCCCACCATCGGCAGCAGGGGCCAGTCGTCGGGGATGTGGGGCCACTGGTTCCACAGGCCCACGTCGCGGGGGAACAGCTCCGCGTCGCTGGTGACCTGATGGAGCTCGCGGTACCCGATGACGAGCCAGGAGGGGAACCCACCCGGCAGCTCCACGGGCACGACGGGCCCGTGGTCACGCCGCATGGCGCGGTAGACGGCCTGCGGCTCGGTCTGGAACCCGGGCCCGCCGAGCGGCACCGCCCCGGTGTGTGCCGGGCAGCCGGGGGGTGGAGGAGGAGAGGCCAGCGCGGGCTCTGTGGAAGAAGGGCGCGTCGTCATGAGTCCTGACTCCTGTGGCGAAGGCTGCACGCGTCAAGATCATGCGATCAACGCATGTTCACTATAAGGATTTTGTGTGTCGCCGGAACGGTCAACAGCGATCAATCCCACACCCTGAACGGAACAACAGGTCGACAACTCAACACATTTGATGAGCATCGCGATGTACCGCACGGCCGCACAGGACGGCGCAGTCCCCCACTACGCCGACGAGGTGCGGCCTCCGGCGCAACCGGCCTCGCTCTGCCCCTCGGACTCACAGAGCTGACCGCCCTCGATCGCCACGTTGACCAGCCCGGCAGCCCGCCCCGTTCCGTCACCCGCACCATCGCCGTACTCCAGCTTCAGCGCATGCCAGCGCGCCAGCCAGTACACACGCCCACGGTGACCGGCGAGGGCCTCCCGCAGCGCGCCGGGGGTGTGCGTCCAGACCGCGGGGAGGTCACCCGCATAGTCGAAAGCGGCCCGCAGTTCGAGCCATCCGTCCTCACGGACATCACCGGAGGTGAGCAGGACCTCGACGGCCTGCCCCGGCTCCTGCCTGCACTTCTTGGCGTGGATCCAGTGCACGCGGTGGCCCGCGGCGTAGCGGGAGCACTCGCCGCTCCGCACGGAGTCGTTCTGGGTGAGATGACGCAGCATGAGGGGGGTTGGCCTTCCGGGACGAGGACCCCGAGCGCCTGCACCGCGGTCCGCTGTTCCCCGTACCCTGCGCACGGGGCGGGTCGTCACCCGGAGCACCCGCAGCGGAGCGGGGTGCCGTCCAGCAAGCCGGGGCTGCACACTGGAACTCATGACCCGTACAGGACTCTAGCCCAAGCGGACCACGCGACCCGACGGGTGATCAGGAGGGCGCGGCGCCCGGCCACGGGCACCGCGCCCTCCCGGACGACCCGTCGGGCCGAGGCCCCTAGCCGGTGACGAGACCCGGGTCACTCGTACCGGCGCGGCCTGTCTCGACGTGTCCGGCGAAGCGCCGCAGGAAGGTGGCGTCCGTGTCGGAGACGACAGTGAGGTCGTACCAGTACTTGCTTCCTCGCAGGTCAAGCGTGTGCTTCACGGTCTCGCCCGCTCGGACCGCGAGGGTCTGCACCCCTCCCCCGTATCCGACGGCACTGCGTACGGTCAGCCTCACGGTCGCGGATCCACCGTTGACGAAGGTCAGCTGAAGGCTGCCGGCGGAGGCGTCGTGACGGGCCGTCACCTCGGGCCCCGTCACTTTCCCACCGGCTCGGAAGCTGCGCAGGAAGCCGTTGGGGCCATGCACGGTGAGGTCGGTCACTCCCTTGGAGTAGGTGGTGTTCCAACTGTCCGAGAGGGACTTTCCGGCCTCGGTGGTGTAGGTCCAGGGCCCGTCGGTGCGGTTCGCCGAGGTCACCAGGAACTGCGCGCCGGCGGCGGCGCCCCCACTGAAGGTGAGGCGGTACTTCCCGGTGGACGTGTCGGCGGCCCCGTCGACGAAGGGCGCGTAGCGCAGCGGCCGGGTGGGCCGGGCCCCCTTCTCCTGCTTGGGCACGCTGCCTGTGGTGGGCGGCACGGGGACGTAGTCGGGGTGCCGGAGGCGGTCCGGCGGCTCGTAGGCGTCGGTCGACGGCAGCGGGGTGTCCGAGGTGTCCGTACGCCCGAAGTCGAAGGCGGAGGTGAGATCACCGCAGACGGCGCGCCGCCAGGGCGAGATATGGGGCTCGTGCACGCCGAAGCGCTGTTCCATGAACCGGATGACGGAGGTGTGGTCGAAGACCTCGGAACACGCGAACCCGCCGGTGCTCCAGGGGGAGACCACCAGCATGGGAACCCGCTGGCCGAGCCCGTACGGCCCGGCGGTGTACCGGATGTCACCGGGGAAGTAGTCGGCCGAGGTGTCCACGGTGGACAACCCCTGCGCAGGCCCGGACGGCACGAAGGGCGGGACGACGTGGTCGAAGAAGCCGTCGTTCTCGTCGTAGGTGATGAAGAGGGCGGTCCGCCCCCAGACCTCGGGATCGGCCGTCAGCGCGTCCAGTACCTGCGAGATGTACCAGGCACCGTAGTTGGCGGGCCAGTTGGGGTGTTCGCTGTATGCCTCCGGAGAGACGATCCACGAGACCTTCGGCAGCGTCCCGGCCCGGACATCGGCCTTCAGGTCGTCGAGGAGCCCGCCACCGCTCTTGAGGTCGGTGCCGGTGCGCGCCTTGTCGTAGAGCGGATCCCCGGGCTCGGCGTTGCGGTAACTGTTGAAGTAGAGCAGCGAGTTGTCGCCGTACGTACCCCTGTACGCATCAGCGATCCACCCCCATGACCCGGCGGCGTCGAGCCCGTCCCCGATGTCCTGGTACACCTTCCACGACACCCCGGCCTGCTCGAGCCGCTCGGGGTAGGTGGTCCAGCCGTACCCCGCCTCGTCGTTGCCGAGCACGGGACCGCCACCGGAGCCGTCGTTACCCGTGTATCCGGTCCACAGGTAGTAGCGGTTCGGGTCGGTGCTGCCGATGAACGAGCAGTGGTACGCGTCGCAGACGGTGAACGCGTCGGCGAGGGCGTAGTGGAACGGTATGTCCTCACGAGTGAGGTGAGCCATCGTCGTCGCGGTCTTGGCCGGCACCCACTGGTCGTACGCACCCTTGTTGAACGCCCGGTGCCCGCCTGCCCAGTCGTGGTTGAGGTCGCGCAGGAACTGCATCCCGAGCCTGTCGGCGGGCGGCCGGAACGGCAGCACCTCCTTGCCGAGCCCGTCCTTCTGGTGCCAGACCGGCTTCCCGCTGGGCAGCGTGACGGGCCGCGGATCACCGAAGCCGCGTACGCCGTTCATGGTGCCGAAGTAGTGGTCGAAGGAACGGTTCTCCTGCATCAGGACCACGATGTGCTCCACGTCCTGGAGCGAGCCCGTACGACCCCGCGCGGGCAGGGACGCGGCGCGGGCGATGCTGCTCGACAAGGCGGTGTACGCGGCCGTGCCTCCCGCGAGTTGCAGGAGGCGGCGACGGTTGAGTTCTGCCATGGGTGGGGGCCTCTGTGGGGTGAGGGGATATGGCGACGAAAGCGACTGGAGTGTCCCAGAACCGGCACGTCCTGCGGAAGACCCGTGCAGTGTGCACGCGATGGCGATCGGCCGAACAGCCGGCGACGGAACGGAACGGACCACGATCCCGTCCGCCACGCCTCGCCTGCGAGGGTCCTGGCCGGAACCCCGGCCGTGGGCCGGGTCCGTCCCGGCATCCACGCGTGCCGGTCGCTCAGCGCCCCAGCCGGGCCGCGAGCCCGTCGAGCACGCAGTCCAGGCCGAACGCGAACTCGACGTCGGGGTCGGGTTCCTCCGCCTCGAGGACACGGCGGGCGAGCATCGGATGCTCACCTGCCGCGAGAACCTCGCTGATGTACGGGCCGACGCTGCGCTGCCACTCCTCCTCGCTGAGCCCGGTGCGCTGCTCCGTGCGCCGGAGGGCCTGCTGGGCGGCGACCGATCCCAGCACGTAGGCGTGCACGGCGCCGAGCGCCTGCGCGGCCAGGTTGATGTCGGGCGTGAGCGCGACGGCGGCCCGCAGTGCGGACTCGGAGCGCCGCAAAGAGTTGGGGCCGAGCGCCGGTCTCCCCGTCAGTTCGCCCGCCAGCCAGGGGTGCCGCAGCAGTGTCGCGCGGGACGCGTGCGCGACCGCCGCCAGACCGGCACGCCAGTCCCCGGCGGCTTCGGGCAGCGGGTCCTCGCCCTGTGCCGCGTCGACCATCAGGTCCACCAGCTCGTCGCGGTTGGTGATGTACCGGTAGAGCGTGGCGGTCCCGGAACCGAGGTCACCCGCGACCCGCCGCATCGACACCGCCGCGAGTCCCTCCGAGTCCGCGACGGCCAGCGCGGCGGCCACGTACTGGTCCACCCCGGGCGCGCGTCGACGCGGCTCGGGGCGCGGCCGGGTCCACACCGACGAGGGAACGGGTTCGGTCATCGGGGCGGCTCCTTTCCTCGTTGACCCCCATCCTATCTTCTGGCTACGGTGTAGCCATGACAGCTACGGCGTACCCAAACGTCCCCGTGCTCGTGGTCGGAGGCGGCAGCGTCGGCCTTTTGACCGCGGCGCTGCTCGCCCACCACGGCGTCCCCGCTGTACTCGTCGAACGCCGGTCCGGGCCGTCGGTGCACCCACGTGCCACCGGCATCGGGCCGCGCTCCGTCGAGGTGCTCCGCGAGCTCGGACTCGACGCCGCCGTCGACGCGGCCGCGGTCGACCTCCGGGGCGCCGCGGGCAAGGCGGTGGCACCTACCGTCGTCGCGATGGGTGCGGGCGACGTCGTGACCGTGCCCATGCCGACCCCGTCCGCGGACGGGCTGGACGTGACTCCGTTCAGACTGCGCGGCGTCTGCGCCCAGGACCGGCTCGACGCCGTCGTGGCAGCCGACCTGGCACGCCGCGGAGCGGACCTGCGCTGGTCGACCCGTCTGGTCGGCATCGCACAGGACGCCGACGGGGTCGACGTCGAACTGGAGGGGCCCGACGGCCGCTACTCCCTGCGGTGTGCGCGCGTGGTCGCAGCCGACGGCACGCACAGCACCGTGCGGACGGCACTCGGCGTGGGCATCTCCGGGCCGGGCGACCTGGGCACGTCGAAGGTCAACATCCTGTTCCGTGCCGACCTCCGGCCACACCTGCGGGGGATGTCCTTCGCCACCTGCACGATCACCACGCCTCAGGCGCCCGGCCTGCTGGCCACCGTGGACGGTGAGACGAACTGGGTCTTCCACGTCGCGTGTGACGTCGATGCCGGAGAACGCCCCGAGGACTTCACTCACGAGCGCTGCGCAGCAATTGTCCGGCTGGCGGTCGGTGATCCCGACCTCGATGTCGAGGTGCGCAGCGTGCTCCCGTGGCGGCCCCGGAGCGCAGCGGCCGAGCGTTTCATGGTCGGCCGCGTCTTCCTCGTCGGCGACGCCGCGCATACCGTGCCGCCCATGGGCGCGTTCGGCCTCAACACCGGGGTCGCCGACGCGCACAACCTGGCGTGGAAGCTGGCCGCCGTCCACCACGGCGAGGCCGGTGCCGGACTGCTCGACACCTACGCGCGGGAGCGTGAGCCGGTCGCCGCGGCGACGCTGGACCAGGCGATGCGCCGGATGGCCGACCCACAGCTGCACTGGGGGCGCGGACCCGAGGCCGACGCCGCCAGGGCGGCGGCGGGGGTGTGGGCGGCGCCGGTCGTACACCTCGGCCAGCGGTACGACTCGGCCGCTGTCATCGGCCCCCGGCCGGAACTTCCGTCCACCGTGGACCTCGTCCTGGACGGGTCACCGGGCTCACGGGTGCCCCACGCGTGGGTCGACGGGGTGTCCACGCTCGACCTGGTGGCGTCCCGGTGGACCCTGTTGGTGGGCGTCGCCGGCGATACCTGGCTCGCCGCCGGGGCGGAGACCGGACTCCCCGCACATCACGTCGCGGCCCCGTGGCTCCCCGACGAAGGGGCGCTGCTCGTCCGTCCGGACGCAATCGTCGCGATGCGAGCCACGGCGCCGGCGACGGATCCGGTGCGCTGCCTCACCGAGGCCCTGGACCAGGTGCTGGCCAGGCCGGCCCGGGTGCCGAGCGCTTGAGGGACGGCGCCCTGGACGAGGGCGGAAGCCGGCGGCCCGGCGGCCGGGCAGAGACCGCCCTGGCGGCGCCCTCCGCCCGGTACGCGGTCGCCATCGGTGGAGGGCCAACGCTTCGGCGGCTTTGACCCCTCCACCGCGCTGAGTTCAGGCAGTTCCACGGGCGTCGCAACGCACAGGACCACTCAGGGCCCCACTTCGCTCCGATCCGGCACCGGGACCAACACTGATAATTTTGCGACTGATCACGTGTTGGTCCCGGCGGGGGTGCCGTCGGGTCGAGAGGGCGGGCTGCGTACGTGCAAATCTCACAGATCCTGGACAAGGTCGACGCCGGCGACATCGCCCTCCCCGAGTTCCAGCGCGGGTATGTGTGGACCCGCGACCAGGTACGCGGATTCTTCCAGTCCCTGTATCGCGGCTACCCCATCGGCGGCTTCCTCACCTGGAGCACGAAGGCAGAGAGTGCCGACACGCGAGGGGAGTCGTCGGGGAAGGACGGCACCATCCAGTTGCTGCTGGACGGGCAGCAGCGGGTTACCACCCTGTACGGGGTGACGCGTGGCCGGCCGCCCCGCTTCTTCGAGGGCAACCCCTCCACGTTGACGGGCCTGCACTTCAATCTGCAGGACGAGACGTTCGAGTTCTACGCGCCGACGAAGATGAAGGGCAATCCCGTCTGGGTGGACGTCACGGCCCTGTGCCAGGGCGGGCTGGGCAGTCAGCTGCTGGCTGTCACACAACTCGCCGAAGGCGACACGGCACTCCAGTCGACGTACATCGAGCGCCTCAATCGCATCACACAGATCAAGGAACGCATCGTTCACATCGACGAGGTCACCGGTGAGGACAAGACCATCGACGTCGTCGTCGAGATCTTCAACCGCGTGAACTCCGGTGGGACCAAACTCTCCAAGGGCGATCTGGCGTTGGCAGCCATCTGTGCGGCATGGCCCGAAGCACGCCCGACGATGAACCGGGCTCTGGCCCACTGGTCTGCGGCCGGGTACGACTTCAAGCTCGACTGGCTCCTGCGCAACGCCAACGCGGTACTCACCGGCGAGGCGCAGTTCTCCAAGCTCGACAAGGTGAGCGTGCCGGAGTTCCGGACCGGCCTGACGGAAACCATCGACTCGGTCTCGTACCTGCTCGACGCGCTCGGTGGCAGGCTCGGCCTGGACCACGGACGGGTGCTGAACGGCCGGACCGCCGCGTTCCCCGTCATGAGCCGGCTGCTTCACCGGCACGGCGGGCGGTTCCCCGATGCCATGACCCGCGACCGCCTCTTCCACTGGTACGTGCACAGCTTCCTCTGGGGCCGTCACACGGGAGCCACCGAAACGGCCTTGAACCAGGACCTCCAGGCACTGGACGACGGCGGAATCGACCGACTGATCGACGTGCTGCGGCGAAGCCGCGGTGGCCGGCTCGATGTGCGCGCGGATGACTTCATCGGGTCCAGCATGGGCTCGCGCTTCTATCCCCTGCTCTACCTGCTGACGCGGGTGTACGGAGCCCAGGACTTCGTGAGCGGAGTGCCGCTGAAGGACGGCATGCTCGGCCGGCTGAGCTCTCTGCAGGTCCACCACATCTTCCCCAAGGCCCGCCTCTACAAGCACGGTCACAGCCGCGCCGAGGTGAACGCGGTGGCCAACTTCTGCTTCCTCACCCAGGACAGCAACCTGCACATCGGCGCCAAGGACCCGGCCGAGTATCTGCAGGAGGTCGAGGACCGGATGCCGGGCACGCTGGCCACCCAGTGGGTTCCGATGGACCGCGACCTCTGGCGGATCGAGAAGTACCCGGAGTTCCTGGCGGCCCGCCGTGAGCTCCTGGCAGAAGCCGCGAACGGCTTTCTCCAGGCCCTCCACGACGGCCCGTCCCCCGTGGAACTCCAGACAGCGAGGGCACTCATCCCCGCCCAGGCGTCCGCGCCCGCCACCGCATCACGCGACGAGGACGAGGTGCCGGGTCTGGCCGGTCTCCTCACCGAGCTGACGGATGCCGACCTCGCGGCCCCGGAACTGGACTGCGAGGTCAACGACCTGCGCACGGGTGCAGCCATCGTCGTCGCCGCCGCCTACTGGCCCCAGGGGCTCCAGGAGGAAGTAGGGATTCCGGTCGTCCTCGCTCCGGAGACCACTGCCGACGAGCTGGCGGCGCTCGAGGCCGGCAACTACCGCGTGTTCCACAGCACCGATGCGCTGCGGCGCTACATCGGCCACCTGCGAGCGGAGCAGACCGCGTCCTGACGGCTGCCCTGCCCGGCGTCCCAGGTCCCCCGGCTTCTGCGCGTGCCGGGGCCCTGGTCGGCCCAACTGGCCGTACACGGAACCGGTTCCACTCGACTCGGGCCTGCTTCACGGAACGTCCGGCCTCCGTCACCCAGGGATGGGGGCCCGGGACCGGGTCAGGTCCTCCATGGAAACCACCACGGCATCCGGCTGTCGCGCCATTTCCAGGACGGCCTGCGGCGGAGGAGGCCGTGAGGAGGCTGCGGACCGGTCGGCCGTCACGATGCCACGTCCGTCGACGACCGGGCACCAAGGTCACGCCGCGCCTTCTCCTCCGGCCGGCCGGTGGCGGAAGCCGGATCCATCAGCACTGATGGCACCCCCACCTTCCCCTGGGGGACAACCCCCAGAAACGTCGGGGAGAAACCGGGTCGTCCGGAGGACGCCGGGTCCGTAGGTTCTGGAGTGGAATGAGCACACCGCATCAACCAGCCTTCGGAGGCCCACTCGTGACCGCCCCTTCGCTCCAGCCGACGCGCACGCTTCACCCGGCCCTCGCGGCCTTCGTGCGCTTTGTGATCTGCGGTGGCGGGGTCGGGGTTGCCTCCAGCGGTGTGCTGGTTCTCCTCAACGACCGGATTCCGCTGGTCGTCGCCAACGCTCTCGTCACCGTCGTCTCCACCGTGATCGCGACCGAACTGCACAGTCGCGTCTCGTTCCGCAGCGACCGCAGGGGGTGGGGCGTCCATCTTCAGTCCGGGCTCACCGTCGCGGTGAGCTACGCCTTCACGACCGGGGCGCTGTTCTGCCTGTACGCGGTCCGGTCCGAGCCATCGGCTCTCGTTCAGCAGAGTGTCTACCTGTCGGCGTCGGCGATCGCCGGCGCCGGACGGTTCGCGCTGCTGCGGGTGGTGGTCTTCGGGGAGCGCAAGGCGGGCGGGACGCGGAAGGCGTCGTTCGGCAAGGCGTCCGTGGCCATGGCTGCCTGAGCGGCGCGCAGAAACTCCCGCGCGCCGGCTCGCACACGTCTGCGACCATCCACGGATGTCCCACAGTCTCGAATCGCTGGTCATCCGCCACACCCACCGACTCCCCCTGCCCGAGGGCCCCGCCGGCGAAGGAAGCAGCGCCGCACGCAGGTTGGACGCGGCGCTGACGTTCGCGGGCTTCAAGCTGTCGGCGGAGCTCCTGGAGCGGCTGTCGGGGCTGTCGGAGCCCACAGTCGTACGCATCGCCGGGCAGACGCTGCACACCGTGAGCGAGATGGCCGGCGACCACGTCCGGCACAACCCCTACTTCATCGACTTTCCCGCGAACGTGCCGGACACCGAAGAGTTCTGGATGTCGTGCGTGACGAAGGCGCTGAGCGACGACCGCTCGCGCGAGAGTGTGCTGACGCAGTTGGCGCACGGGGCGTTGAACCTGCTCAGCCTCCCCTCGTACGGCCGCTACCAGCACACCTACGAGGAGATGCTCGCGGCGCAGCCCGAGCTGATCGCGTCGGCGGGTGACCGGGTGACCGTTCTGCACCCCGGGCGGGACCTGGAGGACGAACTCACGGCCCTCTACCTGTCCCTGGCAGGCAGCACGACACCGCTGGGCGAGGAGCACCTGCTCGACCTCCGGGCGCTCGCCGGGCAGTGCGCACCCGGCCCCCAGCCGGAGGCGATCCCGGTCCGGGAGAACCGGGCGGTCGTCAACGAGGCCCGTCTCTCCGTGGGCGCCGGCCTTCTCCTGGACACCGTTGTTGATGTGCTGCGGCTGGCCTGCGCACTGTCGGACGGCGACGTGACGCTCCAGCAGCCGACGCGCTTCCGCTCCCTGTCGCGGCCGGTCCGCCGTGCCCTGCTCGCGGGCCTGGATGCCGTGATCGCGGCGAACCCCGCGAAGCTGGCCGATGTGCACGCGTACCGCGAGCCCTTCAAGCGCCTCGGTGAACGTCTCCATCCGCACGAGTACCCGCGCTGGCCGCACGCCGCCGAGGTGTTCGCGGTGGCGCGGGGAGAGAAGGAGGCGCGGACCTTCGACAGCCGTGTCGAGGAACTCCTCGACGAGTACGACGTCCTCGGCGCGGCACGACTGCTGAGCTCCGCTCCCGGCAAGCTGTTCCGCACCCTGGACCTCCTGCTGCGCATCGCCGCCGACCAGGAGGAACGGGACGCGGTGACAGCCCTCGCGGTCCAGGTCGCTCCCGAGGTGTCCGGGCGGGTCGTGCTCTCGGTCCGTGAGCACTTCCAGAACCGGACAGGTGAGACCGACGCGCCCCGGATCTTCGTCAACCGCCGGGGCGGCGGCTGGGTCGCTCCCGATTTCCGGCCCCCGGTCCCCGCAGCCGACCGCGATCGTCTGATCGCCGCGCTCGACGCCGAGATACGCCGCCGGCTCCCTGCGCCGGGCCGGCTGCTGGTCGACCCCGCCGTGTTCGACGTGGCGCTGCCGCTCAGCGGCAGAGCGACCGCGGGCGGCCTCGGCGTGCTGCCGCGCGGTTCGGTCTCGGCGGTCGACGGCGACCAGTTGCGCTTCTTCGTGTATTGGAAGGAGACCGGGAACCGGACCGACTACGACCTCTCGGCGCTGCTCCTCCACACCGACTACAGCACCGACTCCTGGCTCTCCTACACCTCTCTCACGGCTGTCGGGGGCGAGCACTCGGGCGATGTCACCGAGGCGCCCGAGGGGGCCTCGGAATTCATCAGCCTGTCCCTGGACCGGGTACGCAGCGCCTGCATCGTTCCGCAGGTCAACATCTTCTCCGGCGAGAACTTCGAGGAGGTCGAGGAGTCGTTCTTCGGCTTCATGCTGCGCGACGGCGAGCAGAAGGGCCGGCCGTTCGAGCCGCGCACGGTACGCATGAAGTCGGACCTCCGCGGTGCGGGCCGGGTGGCACTGCCCCTGGTGTTCCGGCGCGAGGACGACGGCCGCTGGCGTGCGAAGTGGCTGCACCTGTACCTGAGGGGCATCTCGTCGGCCAACCGGGTCGAGGAGAACCAGGTGTCGGTGTCCAAGGTGGTGCGCGCCGTCGTGGAGCGCGAGTACCTGACCGTGAGGTATCTGATCGGCCTGAGGCCGGCCGGCTCCCCGGCCGTGGATCTGTGGGACGCCGGGCCGCCTCCGGAGGAGCCGGTGACGTACATCGGCCTCGAACGCCCCGAAGGACTGCACCCGGACTCCCTGGTCATCACCCCCGAGAATCTGCGCGACTTGATCCCGGGCTGAGTGCTAGCGTTGGCCACGGCCAGGCCATGAAGGGGCTTCCTTCTCACTCCTCTCTGACACCGAGTTCCTTCGCTTTCCCGGCCCTCGACATCGCTCCGGGCGGCGTCCGCGTTCACCGCGCGAGCGCCGCCCGCATCGTTTTCCGCCCCGCTGCCCGCAGCGGGGACGGCCTCTCCGCTCCTGGACCCGTACGGCACCGTCACAGCCGGACCGGGCGGCGTGTGCCTGCCCCGCGCGCGACGGACACGCGCAGGAACCCGACGCGCGCACGTTGTTATCCTGACCACCGTTCCAGGTCATCACGGTGTGCCCCGTCGGCCGCCGGCTCGGGCCGCGCGCCCGTCGAGGGGAGAGCACGTGCAGGGTCCAGCCGCGAGCCGGGGTTCGGTCAGGAAGGCCGAGCAGGCGTGGAGCCAGGCGATGGCGCTGATGCAGCGCGGGGACACCACGGCCGCCGGCATCCAGTTCACGCTCGCCACGACCCACGATCCCTCTGCCGCCGACGCGTGGCTGGGGCTGCACGCGACCGGTCAGCGGCAGCAGGAGGCACTGGCGGGAATGCTCCGGTCCTCCGGGGCCTTCGGTGCGCTGCGGACGAAGTTCGGGCTGCCGCTGCGGTCCACGTTCCAGATCGGCCACTACGTCACCTTCCGGCTGGAGAACGCGCGCGACCTGTGGCTGGCGGCCATGTCCTCGTTGCTGGACAAGAAGCAGGTGGACGAGGCGTGGGCCGGGCTCGCGACCGCGCAACTCGACTGCGACGAGACCAAGTTCGTCTGTACGCGCTACGCCTTCGTCAAGGAGGACTGGGCCCTCGTCCTGAGGTTCGCCACCGGTATCGGTGACGCGTTCCTGCAGGACGAGGCGCAGTTGTACGTCGGTGCCGCACTCTTCGCCCAAGGCGTCCACCACGAGGCACTGAACGTCCTGGCGCCGCTGCCACGGAAGCTGGAGACGGGCAGCCGGTTCGACGCCGAGTGCAAGTACTTCATGGGGCGTTCTCTGGAGGAACTGGGGCGCAAGGAGGAGGCGTTGAAGCGGTATCAGTACGCCTTCCGCTGCGCGCCGGGGCTCTTCGACGTCGATGCCCGTGCCCAGGCCCGGCCGGCTCCCGCTCCTTCCGCCCCCGCTCCCACCGCTCAGGACCTGGTCACGCCGCGCCCCGAGCAGCCGGCCGTGCCCTCCCCCTCACCCACCGTCCCGGCACCGGCCCAGCCGTCTTCGGGGGACACCGACAGCGCCCAGCCCGATGCCGAGACCAGGGCCCGGCTGCTCGCCGAGGCGCAGAAGTCCCTCGACGGCATGATCGGGCTCGAACCCGTGAAACGCCAGGTACTCACGCTCATCGCCCAGTTGCGCATGGCCGCGCTCCGCGCAGAGCAGGGGCTTCCCGGCGGCGCACGGCCCCGGCACTTCGTCTTCGCGGGGCCGCCCGGTACGGGCAAGACGACCGTCGCCCGCATCATCGGCAAGGTCTTCGCAGGGCTCGGGCTGCTGAGTTCGGGGCATGTCATCGAGGCCCAGCGCGTCGACCTGGTCGGGCAGCACCTCGGGTCCACGGCCATCAAGACCAGCAAGGTCATCGACTCGGCGCTGAACGGGGTGCTGTTCATCGACGAGGCGTACGCGCTGTCCAACAGCGGGTACAGCGGCGGCGACGCGTTCGGGGACGAGGCCCTGCAGGTGCTCCTGAAGCGGGCCGAGGACGACCGGGACCGGCTCGTCGTCGTACTCGCCGGCTACCGCGACGAGATGGTCGGCCTGCTCGCCGCCAACCCGGGGCTCGTGTCCCGCTTCACCACGCGCGTCGACTTCCCCTCCTACTCCGCGCAGGAGCTGGTCCTCATCGCCCGCTCCGTCCTGGGCGCCCAGGGCGACGAACCCGACGCGGGGGCGGTGGAGGTCCTGGAAGCCTTCTGCACGGCGATCGTGGACGGCGGCAAGGCCGACATGGTGGGCAATGCCCGGTTCGCGCGAGAGCTCTGCCAGAAGGCCTCCGCGCAACGCGATCTGCGGCTGTACGCCACGCACACCGACAGCACACCCACCCGTGAGGAGATGGTGACCGTGCTCGCCGAGGACGTGGCCGCCGCGCACCAGGAACTCATGGAGTCCCACGGAAGCGGGAGCGGCGCGTAGCCGAAGGCCCTTCCCGTTCAGGGCGCCTTGAAGTACGCCGGGAACCGGGGCCCCATCCACGGCTTGCGGCCCCAGGCGAAGACGCGTCCCCGGGCCATCGCACCCACCGGCGAGCTGCGGCCGAGCGCCATCAGCAGGAACGTGACCGGCTCGATGGAGATCGTGCAGTCCGGGCGGTCCGGCAGTTCGTGGCCCACGGCGGCCGCCCCGTCGGTGAACGTCACCCCGAAGCGGCCGCCTCCCCACAGACGTACCGCGTAGCGGGTGTTCAGCCCTGCGGTCGCGATGGCATCGGTCACCCGGGGCATGGCCTGGACCATGAACGGGAGCGCCAGACGGACCCGGGCGGGGTCGACCATGTGCGGGCGCCTCAGCGCGCGGGCCAGGTCGTAGCCGTGGCCCAGCATGTGTGTCAGGAGGTACGAGCCGAGCACCACGCGGTTCATCGGACCCATCGGCGTCATCAGCGTCTCGTCCGCCGGATGTCCGGACACCGCGTCCAGGCAGGCGGCTGCCTGCGCGACGATCATCGTTGCCAGCGGCTCCGCCGTACGCTCACCGAAGGCCGCGAGTGCCTCCTCGTTGGCCGCGGCGATGCCCTGCGGGGTTCCGTCGCCGTGGGATCGCTGACGCCCGGCCGCCACGTCGGCCATCAGGGCGTTGGCCTGCGCCAGATGAGCGGCCACCTCGCCCACCGTCCACGTCAGTCCCGGTACGGGAGCACCGGTGTCGGGGGCGGCGCGCAACAGTTCCGCGATGTCCTCGGCCGTCGTACGTATCGCCTCGGCCAGTCCCTCGGGCAGCACGCCACGTACCTCCTGCCCTGCCGCTGACTCCACTCCGCCACCGTCCTCGTGAACGCCGCCCGGGCGTCTGCTGTCCGCTGCTGTTACCTGCGGGTACAGAAGAGCAGCTCGCATGCCTTCCCGGCAAGAGGTCGACGCCCGGCGTTCGAACCCCTCTACGATCGAGCGCGTGTGCGCAAATGTGATCATCGCCGAGGACGACGAGAAACAGGCGGAACTTCTCCGCCGCTACCTCGAACGGGAGGGCCATGCCGTCACCGTCGTCGTCGACGGCCTCGCGGCTCTCGACGCGGTCCGCCACCGGGAGCCGGACCTGCTCGTCCTCGATGTGATGATGCCCCGGGCCGACGGTCTGGACGTGGTGCGTGTGCTGCGCGCCGAGAGCCGCGAGTTGCCGGTGCTGATGCTGACGGCCCGCTCCACGGAGGACGATCTGCTGCTGGGCCTCGACCTCGGTGCGGACGACTACGTGACGAAGCCGTACAGCCCGCGCGAACTGATGGCCCGGGTGCGCACGCTGCTGCGCCGCAGCCGGCACGCCGCAGGCGCCGCCGAGGCCGGTCCTGCGGATGCGGACGTCCTGACGGTGGGGGCGCTGGTGGTCGATCCCACCCGGCACGTGGTGTCGGTCGACGGCGAGGCCGTGGAGTGCACCCCGGGGGAGTTCAGGATCCTCGCCGCTCTCGCGGCCGAGCCCGACCGGGTCTTCACCCGGCAGCAACTGCTCGCGGAACTGCACGGCTTCGACCGGTACATCAGCGACCGCACGGTCGACGTGCACGTCATGAACCTCCGCAAGAAGATCGAACCGGCACCGAGGCGGCCCGCCCGGCTGCTCACCGTGTTCGGTGTCGGCTACAAACTGACCGACCCGGCGAAGGCGGCGGCACGTGCGTCGTCGTGACACGCCGGGTCTCCTCGGACGTACGCGCGGTGCCGCGCCGGAGCCCGGGGCTTCGCGGGCGCGACTGCCGTTGCGCAAGAGCCTGCTCGCCCGGCTGCTTGCCGTATCGGCACTGGTGGCGGCGTGTTCGGTGGCCGCCACGGCCTGGATCGCGGTTCAGACGACCTCCGGCGCGATCCTTCAGGAACAGGGGCAGAACCTCACCGCTGACGCCCGGATCTACCACAGTCTGCTCGGCTACGCGGCGGCTCATCCCACCTGGGACGGTGTCGACGAGACCGTGCGCGACCTGGCCGAGCAGTCCGGCCGGCGGATCGCGCTGACCACCGAGCAGCGCGCGCCGCTCGCCGACTCCGCCGCCCCTGAGAAGGCCGCCGCTCTCCCGGCGCAGGCCTCGGCCATCGTGGACCCGCTGTCCGTGGACACCGCGCTGGCGGCCGAGAACGCCGGGCCTTCCGGCACCCCGGCGGACCGGGTCGATCCGCGCGCCGTCGGGCCGTTCCGGCTGCCGGCCGCGGAACGGACGGCGTTGCGGCAGATCGCGGACCGGGGCGTGGCCTGCCTCGGCGATTCCGGAATCGCCTCGGACGTCGTCCGCACCGAGAGCGGACGCCCGGTGATCCAGGTCGTGGGCAACGACCCCGAACGGCTTCAGGGAACCCGGTGCACGACCGACGCCCTCGACACCCCGACGGCCACGGAGAAGCGCGCGCTCAAGGCACTCAACCAGCTGACGGACGCCTGTCTGAAGCGCCAGGACCGCGACGGCGTGCACCTGAAGCTCGACCTGTCCTGGGGGCAGAGCGCGGAACCCGTGCCCACGGCGGTCCCCACCGTGCCGCCGAGCGACGTGCCCGGCGCCGCACCCGGCATCGAACCGGAGCCCGCGCCGAGCGCGGCGCCGACCGAGACGCCCAGTGCCATGCCGAGCACCGCCCCCGCACCCACCGCCGGTACCGGCGAGGACGACCGGGCCATCGCCTCCTGCGTGGGCACGGCACGTCGTGAACAGCTCAGCTCGTACGTCGCCTCGCCCGCCCTGCTCTTCATCAGCGACACCGGCGGCGCCACCGTCCCGGGTTTCGACCTCTCCCCGGCCAACACCGCGCGAATCGCCGGCGCGGCCGCACTCGTCCTGGCCCTCACCGTCGGCGCGTCGGTGCTCGTCGGCGCCCGGCTCGTCCGCCCCCTGCGCGCCCTGACGGGTGCCGCCCAGCGGATGCGTGACGGGGAGGACACCGCGCCCGTGCTGGTCACCGCGGACAACGAGATCGGGCGGCTCGCCGCCACGTTCAACGACATGTCCGCCCACCGCGCACGGCTGGAGGCCCAGCGCAAGGCCATGGTCAGCGATGTCGCCCATGAACTGCGCACCCCGCTCAGCAACATCCGCGGCTGGCTGGAAGCCGCACAGGACGGGGTGGCCGATGCCGACGGCGCCTTCATCGCCTCCCTGCACGAGGAGGCCGTGCAGTTGCAGCACATCATCGACGACCTCCAGGACCTGGCGCAGGCCGATGCGGGCGCGCTGAGACTGCGCGCCGAGCCGGTACGGATCGAAGAGCTGCTGGGCCAGGTCGCCGCCGCGCATCAGGCCCGCGCCGAGACGGCCGGCGTGGCGCTGACGGTGCCGCCGTCAGCGCCGGACCGACCTGTGCCGGGGCTGACGGCCGATCCCGTCCGGCTCCGCCAGGCCATCGGCAATCTGGTGTCGAACGCGATCCGCCACACCCCGCCCGGCGGGAAAGTCACCCTGCACGCGTACGGCTCCGAGCCGGGCGACACGGTCACGGTGGAGGTCTCGGACACCGGCACCGGTATCCCGGCCGAGGACCTCGTCCATGTCTTCGACCGCTTCTGGCGCGGCGAGAAGTCCCGCAGCCGCCGCACCGGAGGCAGCGGGCTCGGGCTGGCGATTGTACGGAAACTCGTGGAGGCGCACGGCGGGACGGCGACGGCGGGGAGCGTACCCGGCGAGGGGTCGGTGTTCACCCTGTGCCTGCCGGCCGCCGTAACGGTGAAGAGGCTCCCTGCCGGTGACGGCCGGCCGGCCGCTCCGCTGACCGCGGAGGAAGAGGCTGATCCGGAGCGGCACGAAAGCGGGACGATCCCACCGGGCGGCCAGGAGTGAAGCAATGACCTTGCGTGACGACCTGGCCGGCCTGCTCGCGGGGGCCGGCATCCACGACGTGGACATCGACGACGCCCTCGCGGATGAGCACGTCCGGACCTCCGCGTACCGACGCGTCGTCTCGGTGGCCGCTTCCTCGCCGAGCCGCGCCGGAGACCGCGCGATGGTGGCCACGATCCTGCGTGATCCCCACGAGTTGGGCTCCAGGACGGCGGTGGTCGCCCTCGTGGACGCCATCGCGCTGAAGGTGACGGGTCCTGCCGGCTTCCGGCAGTGGTCGGCCGGACTGCTGCCCGAAATCGACCGGCTCCAGGACGAGGGCTGCCGCATGTTCGTCCACCGCCGCATCCACGACTGGCTGTTCCACCTGTCCCTCCAGGACGGCCACGTACCGTCGGCGGACGAGTGCGCGAAGGTCACGAACTGGATGCAGCGTCTCGTCGCCGAGGAGTCGACAGCGCCGGCGGTACTCGCCCTGCTCGCCGAATCGGGCAGCACCAGGAAGATACGGAACATCGCGAAGAACCGAGCCGCGAACCCCGTGTGGGGAGGAGGATGAGTCGCCGGGCACATCCCTCCGGCCGCTCCCGCACCGGACCGTGGCCAGCGCGTCGGCCCGAGGACACGGCAACTGCGCGCCCCGGACCGGCGGCCCCGCAGCCTCTCCGTCGGCCCACGCCGAGCGGCCCTGATGCGATGACCACAGCGTTCTGACAGCTTCTTCATAACTTCGCGCCAGCCTGTCGGTACGCCTCGCCCCGTGGTGCGCCTCCGCACCGCGGCGCCGTCGAGGCCGACCTGGAACGGAGCCATGTTCATGCCCCTGCGTACGTCTCTGCGTACCGCCGTCCTCACCGCGGTCGCGCTCGGCGCGGTCTGCGTCCCCGCCACCGCGGCCTTCGCCGACTCCTCCCCCACACCCACCGCCACGCCGTCGGCCGCGCCGGCCTCACCGAGCGCCGAGCCGAGCCGGGCGCCGTCCACCGCCACCCCCTCCGAACTGCCGCGTGGTGGCGTGGCCGCGGGCGACAACCCGACCCCGGTGGCCACCCCGTCGGCCGCCCCCTCGGAGGCACCCCGAGGCGGCGTCGCGGCGGGCGAGGAGCCCGGCGGTACGTCGGGCGGCAACACCGCCGCCGTCACCGGGTCCGCCGTGGCGGCCCTTCTGGTCGCCGGTGCCGGGACGGTCGTCCTGCGCCGCCGCCACACCGGCCGCCGCAACGGCTGACCCACCCCTACCCGAACAGCCCGCAGTGGCGTCGTCCTTCACCGGGCGGCGCCACTGCCGTCGGCCGATCCCTTCCGGAGTCCGTTCCCATGTCCCGTACGTCCTCGTCCCTTTTGCGCGTCCGCACCGCTCTTCCGGTGTACGCCTGCCTCGCACTGGCCGCCCTTCCCGCGCTGGCGGGCTGCTCGGACGCCTCACCGCCGAAGTCCCCGGCCGCCGCGGCACACGCCTCCCCGACGGCCGGCCGGCCCGACCCCGGAGCCACGGGAACGCCCTCGGCGAAGGCCCGCGTCCAGCCCCCCGTCCACGTCTCGATCCCCTCCCTGGGCATCGACAGCGACATCATGCGCCTCGGCCTCAACAGCGACGGCACGGTCGAAGTGCCGCCTGCCGAGAAGGGCATGACGGTCGGCTGGTACACGGGCGGCTCGATGCCCGGCGAACCGGGGCCGGCCGTACTGATCGGCCACAACGACACCCGCTTCGGCCGGGCCGTCTTCCACGACCTGAAGAAGATCGTCAAGGGTGCGGACATCACCGTCCGGGACGAGAAGGGCACCGAGGTCCGCTTCGAGGTCACCGGCCGTGAGACGGCGAGCAAGACCGCGTTCCCCACCGCTCGCGTCTACGGCCCCACCGACGACCGGGCCCTGCGACTGATCACCTGCGACGGCGCGTTCGACGCCCAGGGCCACCCCGTCGACAACCTCATCGTGTACGCGACGCGGCGGTGACGGACACTGCGGCGGCCGCTGTCAGAGGCGGACGTGGCGTTCGCCCCTGTCCCGTACGACTCCGCCCCGCCCCGTCGACATCGGCCCGCACGTCCCGGGGTCGGTGTCCGCAGGAGCAGCCGTCACAGGAGGAGCGCCCCGGTGTCCGCTCTCCCAAGGCCCCACCATGGTCGCGATCGGCCGCGGCTGCACGACGCAGGTGTACGGGGACCCGGAGTGGTCCGACCATCCGCGCCTCCGGGTGACGCGGTGACGCCGGTCCGGGGGCGAGCGAGTCCGCGCACCGGCCGGCACCTGATGGACGACGGCCGGAGGGACTCCCGGCACCCACCGTCTACCCACGGGTAACTCCCCCTGCTTTCATGGGGCTCGTACCTCACCGCCCCCCAACTGCAGCAGCAGAAACAGGAGTCCAGGTGCCCCACTCCGCTCTTCGCCGTATCTCCGGCGTGACCCTCTCCGCCGCACTCGCCGCCGTCACCCTGACCGTCGGCGCCCCGCACGCGTCGGCCGCCGCCGGCACCCCGTCCCTGCGGGTGCTCACGTACAACACGTTCCTGATGAGCACGACCCTCTACCCGAACTGGGGCCAGGCCCACCGGGCGGCGGAGATACCGAAGACCGCGTTCTTCCGTGGCAATGACGTCGTCGTGCTCCAGGAGGCCTTCGACAACGCCACCTCGGATGCGCTGACGGCCGACGCGTCGGCCCAGTACCCGTTCCACACCCCGGTGGTCGGCCGGAGCAGGAGCGGATGGGACGCCACCAGCGGCTCCTACTCCGCCGCGACGCCGGAGGACGGCGGCGTCACCGTCCTCAGCAAGTGGCCGATCGTCCGGCAGGAGCAGCACATCTACAAGGACGCCTGCGGCAGCGACTGGTGGTCCAACAAGGGATTCGCCTACGCCGAACTGAAGGTGAACGGCGCCCGGGTGCACATCGTCGGCACCCACACCCAGTCGACGGACCCGGGGTGCGGCGCGGGCGAGGCGGCAGAGATCCGGGGCCGGCAGTTCCGCCAGATCGACGCGTTCCTCGACGCCAAGAACATCCCGGCGTCCGAGCAGGTCATCGTCGCCGGTGACCTCAACGTCGACTCCCACTCCCCCGAGTACGCGTCGCTGCTCGCGAACGCCGGGCTGACCGGGGCGGACGCCCGCAGCGGCCACCCGTACTCCTTCGACACACAGGACAACTCGATCGCCGCGGACCGCTACCCCGACGACCCGCGCGAGGACCTCGACCACGTCCTGCACCGTACGGGCCATGCGAAGCCGGCGGGGTGGACGAACGAGGTGGTCACGGAGAACAGCGCGCCCTGGACCGTGTCCAGTTGGGGCACGGACTACACGTACACGAATCTCTCGGACCACTACCCGGTGGTGGCGTCGGGACAGTAGCCGGCCGGCGCACACTGACGCCGCTCGCCGACCACCGGTAGAACCGCCCCGGGGCCGGGCGCCTCGGGGCGGGGCCGCCGAGCCGTCCCGCTTCCATGGCGCACACCGGTTCGCCTGGAGGTACTCCCCTCTGTGCAGCGGACCTGTGCAGCGACAGCGGAGGTCCTCCCGGATCATCGCCCGTACTTCGCCCGAAGCACAGAGACGCACAGGTTCAGGCGCGCGGCAGCACGCCCAGCAGCGTCGAGGTGAAGGAGATCCGCAGAGCGTCGCGCAGCTCCATGTGGAGCACGCCGAGGGCGGGCTCGTCCGCGTAGGCGGCGAGAATGCTGGGTGGCGGCGGCACGTATGCCGACAGGGCTCCCGCGGACACCAGGCTCATCAGGCAGAACAGCTGCGCGCCGTCACCGAGCTCGGGGACGTAGCGGCGCACCAGGTCGGACATGGCCGCGAGCCTCGCGAGGGAGGACCGCTTGTGCCGCTTGGCCACCTCGACCGAGACGTTGTGCTCGAGCACACCGCCCTGCGCGCCGAAGAGGTCGCACAGCACCACCCGGCCCGCCAGCGACCCGCTGAGGATCTCGGCCAGCCGGCCCGCCCGCACCTCCGGGGCCGCCTGCGCCTCGATGCCCGCGGCCAGCTCGTCCGCCAGCTCGGCCAGCCAGCTCTCCAGGAAGACGTCCAGCAGTTCGAGCAGCACCGCCTCGCGTGACTCGAAGTACCGCAGGACGTTCGACTTGGCCAGGCCCACCCGCCGGCTGAGCTCATTGAGGCTCAGGTCGGCCACCGGCATCTCGTCGAGCATCGCCGCCGCCGTGTCCAGGATCGTCCGGCGGCGGATCTCCCGCTGCTCCTCGCTCCGCGCCCGCTGAAAGGTCACGCCCTCAGCCTAACTTAAAGACCACCGGTTCCTTGACAGGAGACCACCGGTCTTTTACGGTCCTCGTAACAGACCGACGGTTCTTTAGGAGTGCGTCATGAGTGCCAGCTGGACCGAGCAGGACATCCCTGACCAGAGCGGCCGGGTGGCGATCGTGACCGGCGCCAACACCGGGCTGGGCTTCGACACCGCCCGGATGCTCGCCGCCCACGGGGCGACGGTGGTGCTGGCCGTCCGCGACGTCGAGAAGGGAAAGCAGGCCGCAGCCCGCATCACCGGCGACGTCACCGTCCAGGAACTCGACCTGACCTCCCTGGACTCGATCAGGTCCGCGGCGGCCGACCTGCGCGCCACACACCCGCGCATCGACCTTCTGATCAACAACGCGGGCGTGATGTACACACCACGGCAGACCACCGCAGACGGCTTCGAGCTGCAGTTCGGCACCAACCACCTCGGCCACTTCGCCCTGACCGGCTTGCTGCTGGACCGGCTTCTGCCCGTCCCCGGCTCCCGTGTCGTGACGGTCAGCAGCACCGGCCACCGCATCCGGGCCGCCATCCACTTCGACGACCTGCAGTGGGAGCGCTCCTACAGTCGAGTCGGCGCCTACGGCCAGGCCAAACTGGCCAACCTGATGTTCACGTACGAACTACAGCGCCGACTCGCGCCCCTCGGGACCACGGTCGCGGTGGCCGCCCATCCCGGCGTGTCCAACACGGAGCTCATGCGCAACGTGCCCGCCGCGCTCCGCATGCCCGTCACCTGGCTCGCGCCGCTGCTCCTCCAGAAGGCCGAGATGGGCGCCCTGCCCACCCTGCGCGCCGCCACCGATCCTGTGGTCGCCGGCGGGCAGTACTACGGCCCCGGCAACCGGGGGGAGATCCGCGGCTACCCGAAGCTGGTCACTTCCAGCCCCGACTCCCACGACCAGGTCACTCAGCAGCGTCTGTGGACCGTCTCCGAGGAGCTCACCGGGGTGACGTTTCCCGTGCGGTGAAGCGGTGACCCCACAGAACTCGCCGCCCGTACCACCCCGGGCGACCATGGGGTGAGCGATCCGTCGGGGGCCAGGCACCGGGAGGCATCCGTGGCACGCGACCACACCACTGACGTACTGATCGCGGGCGCGGGGCCCGTCGGGCTGAGTGCGGCCGCCGAGCTTCGCCGTCGCGGGGTGTCGTGCCGTCTCGTCGACCGATTGCCGGCCCGTCTCCCGTACGCCAAGGCGGTCGGCATCCAGCCGCGCACCCTGGAGATCTGGGACCGGATGGGGCTGGTGCGCACCGTGCTGGAGGCTGCCGTCCCGATGCGCGGCCAGCTGATCCACGTCAACGGGAGCGAGGTGGCGCGGATCGATCTCGCTCTGCCGCCCGAGGTTCCGTACGGCTTCGCCGCGCTCCCCCAGTACGAGACCGAGCGCATCCTCGAGGAGTACGTGGCCGGCCGGGGCACCGTCATCGAGCGTGAGACCGAGTTGCTGTCCTTCACCCAGGACGCGGACGGGGTCACGGCGCGGCTGCGCACCGCGAACGGCGTCGACGAGGAGGTCCGCGCCCGGTTCCTGATCGGCTGCGACGGCGCGCACAGCACCGTGCGCAAGGGGCTGGGGCTCTCGTTCGAGGGCGGGGCGTTCGCCGAGGAGTACATGCTGGCCGATGTCGTGGCCGACTGGGACCTGCCGGACGGCTACGGGGTGCGCGCGAGCCACACGGGCGACGACGGCTCCACCGATGACCTGCTCGTCTGCATTCCGCTCCCCGGGGCGGGGCGGTACCGGATGTCGATGCTGGTGCCGCCCGAACTCTCCACCCGTCCACCGGACGGCGCCGAAGTGGCGCACGGGCTGGAGGGCGGGCGCGTGCCGGGGCTCTCCGACATCCAGGCCGTCGTCGACCGGCTGGCCCCCAGGCCGGCGACGCTGTCCGGGATGCGCTGGGCCTCCGTATTCCGTATCAGCCACCGGATCGTCGACCGGTACGGCGACGGCCGGGTCTTCGTCGCGGGCGATGCCGCTCACATCCATCCGCCCACCGGGGCGCAGGGCATGAACACCGGCATCCAGGACGCCTGCAACCTGGCCTGGAAACTCGCCCTCGTCATCCGCGGGGAAGCCGGTTCCGCGCTGCTCACCAGCTATGACGCCGAGCGCCGCCCGGTCGGCGAGGAGGTCGTCGGCCGGACCGTCCGCCACGCCACGCGGGGCATGGAGAACGACGCCGACGACATGGAGACGATGATGCTCCGCGAGGCCCAATTGCTCGTCGGGTACCGGGACGGTCCCCTCGCCGCGGCTCCGTACGGGCCCGACGACGCGCCTCAGCCCGGCGATCGCGCTCCGGACTGTGCGGGGCTGTCCACGCCGGTGGCCACCTATCCGCTGCGCCTGTTCGACGTGCTGCGCGGACTCACGGGCCAGGTACTGGTCCTGTACGCGGAGAAGGGCACCGAATCCGGCCTTGTCGAGGGGGCCGGGGCGGGCGGCCTGCACACGGTCACCGTCGTGGGCCGCGATGCCCCGGCCGAGACCGCCGGGTACCGCGATGCCGCAGGTGAGTTCGCCCGGCTCTACCGGCCCGACGGTCCGACCGGCTTCGTCATCCGCCCCGACGGTCATCTCGGGGCCCGCTTCCCGCTCTCCGGCACCGCGGAGGCCGTGTCGGGTCATTTCGCGGCCTTGTCCGCGAGCCTCTCGGGTGACGGTGAAGGCGGCGACCCGCTCGGCCTGCGTACGTGAAGGATCTGCCCGCCGTACCCCTTCTGTTGGCCGTGCGTGGCTAGTCTCCACTCGCCCGGTCCGGCCCAGGAGAGGTACGTCAATGAGCACCCCGGCCCACCGCACCTCGACCCGGCAGTCCGTGGCTGCCCCGGTGCCGGCCCGGCGGAGCCGGGCCGGGAGTCCGTCGCACCTCCCGCGGGAGCGCCCTCTTCTGGAGATCCAGGCCGGCCTCGGCAATCGCGCCGCGACCGCGACGGTCCAGCGCGCCAAGGGGGCGGCGAAGGGGAAGGAACCGGCTGACGGCACCGCTGCCACCGGTTCGAAGAGCTATCGCGACCGCATCGCCGCGGTCCTCGACAGGCTCAAGAAGAACCTCGAATTCATCGACACGTTCGTCAAAGGCGTCCATGTCCCGGCCAACGCGGGCTTCTCCCAGCAGGCCTCCGCGACAGCCGACGAGGGCCTCAAGCACTCCGCCGGCTCCTCGGGGACCGCCGCCGCTTCGGAGAACCTCGTCACGGAGACCGCCGGAGCCGTGCTCAGCGGCATGGAGGCCGCCAAAGCCAGGAAGGACGCGCGGAAACACAAGAGCGGGGCCGCCTTCCACACGGCGGACAAGAAGGCCAACTCGAAAACGGCCGACGCGCTGGTCGGCGCCGCCGGCGCGGGGACCTACGCACTCGCCGTCGCCAAGGAGCTGACCAAGGCGCAGAAGGCGGCGCACGCCGCGACAGCGGCCGAGGCGAGCGGTGTCGGCTCCAGCGTCGTCGGCGCTGTGAAGGGGGCCCGTGCGGCCACCCGCGTCGGGCTGACAGCCCGCAAGTACCGCGCCCTGAAGGAGCTCGGAAGGCCCGACCGCACCGACGAGGGGGCGCTGGCCCGGCTGAACCAGGCGCGGCAGGAGGCCGAGTCGGCCGCGGACGACGCCTACGTCGCGCTTGATGCCCACTGGGACCACGAGGGCGACGACCGGCTGGTGCGCGTTTCCGAGGCCATCGATGCGGCCTGGGCAGCGATGGGTGCCGCCCGGGACGCCGCCGGGGACGTCCGGCGCGCCGAGGACATGAACACGATGAACGCGGTGCACACGTACGCGCTCGGGAAGCAGCGCAACAAGATGGGCAAGCAGGCGTTCACCGCCGTGGGCGAGTCCACCAAGGCCGCGGGCGGCATCGTCACGGCGGTCGCCGCCACAGCGGGAGGGGCCGGACTCGCGAGCAACCCGGTCGGCTGGGGGCTCGCCGCGGGGGCGGCCGGCCTCATCCTCGGCGTCACCGCCTACAAGGCCGGCCGCGCGGGGATGAAGCGGTACGACGGGGCCCGCCACCCCGAGCGCTGGGCCTCGGGTGAGACTCCGGCGGAGCCCGCCTCCCGTGAGGATGCGCTGAAGGAGGCCCTGAAGTTCTGGAAGAAGGTGGAGAACGGTGAACGTCAGGCCATGGCGCGCAAGATCTACGGATTGGCTGCGGGCGTGGACATCGAGGGAAGCAGCGGCACCACCACCGAGGTGCGGGACTCGGCCAGAGCCCTTCTCGTGGCACTCAAATCCGGCCCCGTCAAGCACGGGCAGACCGCGGACGAATGGGCGGAGTCCCTCAACGACCCGTCGAGGAGCGCTGCCTGGGTCAAGGAGATAGCGGAACAGTTGTCGTCGGCCTGAGTGGGGAGACGACCGCGGGAGCGTCCGGTTGACGCGGCCGGCGATGGGGTGACGCTGCGGGGCCATAACGCAAGAAGACCCCTGATGAACAGGGGTCTCGCTGCTGGTGTCCGAGGGGGGACTTGAACCCCCACGCCCGATAAAGGGCACTAGCACCTCAAGCTAGCGCGTCTGCCATTCCGCCACCCGGACCAGGTGGTCGGCCCCGGTTTCCCGCGGCGACAAAGAAAACAATACCAGGGGTTTGGGGTGGCTCTCACCTGCATATTCGGTGGTCATCGCCCTGGTCGCCGCGGTGAGCGGACCTCGGCGGGGCGGAGGCGGGCCCGACAGCTGCCGTTCACGTACGCTCCGTCGACGGTCTCGTACGCAGAGTACGCCCCGGAGGGTCGTCGGCCGCGTCCGCCGGTGCGCGGGCAGGCCGGGTTACGTTCGCGGGCATGAGTGATCGCGGCTACCGGCCACCCCGCGCGCTGTCGCCCTTGCGTGAGCATCTGCGCGAGACCTTCTGGTTCGCTCCGACCCTGACGCTGATCTGCGCCGTCGTGCTCTGGCTCGTCGCCTCGGCCGTCGACGAGCAGATCGTGTCCTATCTGAAGGACGAGCGGGCGTACGACGAGATCAAGGACCTCGTCGCGATCGCCGAGGACACGAAGACGATCGTCGTCACGGTGAGCTCGGCGATGATGACCTTCATCGGTGTGGTCTTCAGCATTTCGCTGGTGGCCGTGCAGATGGCGAGCGGGCAGCTCACGCCCCGGGTCGTGCGGATCTTCGTACGCAGCCGGATCAGCAAGCTCACGCTGTCCGTCTTCCTGGCGACGTTCGTGTTCTCGCTGCTGGTCCTGAGTTCGTACGAGAGCACGGTCGATCCGCGCCGCGTCGTGTCCGTCCCCTTCGTGCAGAGCGTGCTGACTGCCGTGCTCGTCGGGCTCAGCCTGCTGCTCTTCATCGCGTACGTGAGCTCCACGCTCCGCCTGATGCAGGTCGGCCCCGTCGTCGACCGGATCACCCGGGACTCGTTCCATGTGCTGCGGCGGATGCCCGTCGGAGAGCCGCAGGAAAGCGTGATTCCTGCCGAGACCGGGCAGATCCTGCACGAGGGGCAGGCCGGTGTGCTGCGCGATGTGAACGTGGCGCGGCTGGTCCGGATCGCCCGGCGGCAGGACGTGGTGCTGCGGCTCATCCCGCGGCTCGGGGATTTCGTCGTGCCGGGTACGCCGGTGCTTGCCGTGCACGGCGGGGTCGTGCCGGCCCGGGGCGCGCTGCGGTACACGGTGTCCGTCGGGGTCGAGCGCACCCTCAGTCAGGACCTGGCGTTCGGGCTGCGGCAGCTGTCGGACATCGCTCTGCGTGCCCTGTCGTCGGCGGTGAACGATCCGACCACCGCCGTGCAGTGCCTCGACCGGATCGTGCAGTTCCTCGCCGCCGTGGCGAAGCTCCCCCTCGGTGCCGTCCACCACCGGGACCGCAAGGGGGCCGTGCGGCTCATTCAGGACGTGCCGGGGTGGACGGACCTCGTCGACCTCGGGTTCGAGGAGGTGCGGCGGTGCGCGGCGGACAGCCCACAGGTCACCCGGCGGCTGCTGGCGGGGATCGACGACCTGGTGCTGCTGGCCGGGCCGGAGCGCCAGGGTCCGCTGATCCGGCACCGTGCGCTGCTGGTCCAGGCGGTGGAGCGTACGGTGCCGGAACCCGCCGAGCGGGACTTCGCGCTGCTGCCCGACCGGCAGGGAATCGGGTGAGGGGACGGGCTGCGGGCGCGGCCCGCCCCTCCCCCGCCTCATGGGGAGGGGCGGGGTTGGGCGGGCCGCCCCTTGGTTCTACTTGCGCAGCGCCGCCATGCCCTGGTAACTGATCCGTGCCTGCTTGAGGGACTGCGCCAGGTCGGTCGAGCTCGGTGCGGTGTCCTGCTCGACCATCGGGTTGCGGTAGTTCGCTTGCCCCACGCGGCGGAAGAAGGTCCGGTAGTCGATGACCCCGGTGCCGAAGGGGACCATGTCGTAGCCCTGGCCGTTGGCCGTGTTGATGACGCCGTCCTTGGCGTGGAACAGCGGGTAGCGCTTGTTGTGGCGGCGCACCACGGCCGCGGGGTCGAAGACGTTCTCCCGCACCGATCCGTCGAGCGCGGTGTAGGTGTGGAACTTGTACTGCGCTACGTGCGCCCAGTAGACGTCCATCTCCAGCCACACGGTCTTCGGGTCGGTGACCTTCAGGAAGTACTCGAGCTTGCGGATGCCCGAGCTGCGGGTGGGCCGGCCCTGTTCGTCCAGCGGACCGCCGTCGAGGAGGAATCCGTAGGCCGCGTCGTGGTTGTGGGTGTACAGCTTGATGCCCGCGCGGTGGGCGATCTGCCCCAGCGCGTTCCACTTGTCGGCGGCCACGTCCCAGTCGGCACGGTAGGCGCTGCCGGTGGGGTCGCCACCGGTGCCCATGTGGTCCATGCCCAGGATGTTGGCTATCTCGAGGTGCCGCTTGAACTGGTCCAGGTCGCTCTGGTTCAGCGGCCAGGACCCCGGGATGAAGCCGTGGTTGCCCTGGGCCCGCAGCCCGTAGTCGTCCAGCCACGACCGCAGCAGCTTCGCACCCTCCACCGTCTCCAGGTTGCTGCCGCCGGGTGCGTTGGCGTGCTGGCCGTAGCCGGCGAACTCGACCTGCTTGTAGCCGTAGCGGGCCAGCTCCTTGAAGACGTCACGGAAGCCCGAGGGAAGGCTGGTGCTCAGGGGGTCCCGGCCCGTGGCGTCGCGCACGGTGTACAGGATGATGCCGCGCTTGTGCGCCGGAACCAGATCCTGCCCACGCCCGTGACCATGATCGTGATCGTGTCCCGGACCGGAAGCGGGCTGGGCGAAGGCAGGCGATGCGCCGAAGACGGGCGCGGCGATCGCCGCTGCCCCGGCGGCGGTGCAGGTACTGAGGAAGCGGCGGCGGTCGATGCCGAGGCTGCGGCGCAGGGCGCCGTCCGTTCCGGATTCGTCGTTGTACACGGTCACGGTCTTTCTCCTTCTCGAAGGTGCTCGCGGCGCTGGAATCGGACCGGACTCACGCGAGGCCGGCAAGCTGGAGGAGCAGGGACTTCACATCGGTGGCCCGGACCGGGCCGGTGAACGCGTGGGGGGTGGAGCAGAGGATGAGCGGACCTTCTTCGTCGCTCGCGGGGAGGCGGCCGTGGCTGCCGCGGATGGGTGACGGGTCGAGCGGTACGACCGCCATGCGGTAGCGCATGCCGAGCTTCTTGCGGGCCACGGCCGTGACCGCCTTGACCCGTACGTACGGGTCCTGGGGGTCCATGAAGAGTTCGACGGGGTCGTAGCCGGGCTTGCGGTGGATCTCGACGAGCTGCGCGAAGTCGGGTGCGCGGTCGTCGTCGAGCCAGTAGTAGTACGTGAACCAGGCGTCCGGGTCGGCGACGGCGACCAGCTCGCCGGAGCGGGGGTGGTCGAGCCCGTGGGCCTTCTTGCCCTCGTCGTCGAGGAGTTGCTCGATCCCCGGGAGGCCGGCCAGGGCCTCGCGGGCCGCTTCGAGGTCCTCGGGACGGCGTACGTAGACGTGCGCGATCTGGTGGTCGGCGACGGCGAAGGCCCGCGATGTCATCGGGTCCAGGTACTCCATGCCGTCCTGGGTGTGGACCTCCAGGAGTCCGGCGCGGCGCAGCGCGCGGTTGATGTCGACGGGCCGGTCGACCCGGGTGATGCCGTACTCGGACAGGGCGACGACGGTGCGGCCCTCGCGACGGGCGTCGTCCAGGAGCGGGGCCACGGCCCGGTCCAGGTCGGCGGCGGCCTTGAAGGCGCGCGGGTCGTCGGGGCCGTAGCGCTGGAGGTCGTAGTCGAGGTGCGGGAGGTAGCACAGGGCCAGGTCGGGACGGCGGGTGTCGAGGATGTGCCGCGTCGCGTCGATGATCCACTGCGAGGAGACGAGATCGGCCCCGGGCCCCCAGAAGTGGAAGAGGGGGAAGGTGCCGAGCTTCTCGGTGAGTTCGTCGTGCAGCGCGGGCGGCCGGGTGTAGCAGTCGGGTTCCTTGCGGCCGTCGGCGTAGTAGACGGGGCGTGGGGTGACGGTGAAGTCGGTGTCGGCTCCCATGGCGTACCACCAGCAGATGTTGGCGACGGTGTAGCCGGGGTGGGTCCGGCGGGCGGCGTCCCAGAGCTTGTCGCCCGCGACGAGTCCGTTGTGCTGGCGCCACAGGAGGACGTCGCCGAGTTCGCGGAAGTACCAGCCGTTGGCGACGATGCCGTGCTCGGCGGGGGTGGTGCCGGTGAGGAAGGTGGACTGGGCGGCGCAGGTGACGGCGGGGAGCACGGTGCCCAGGGGGGCATGCGTGCCGGACCGTCCCAGGGCCTTGAGGTGGGGCATGTGGTCGAGGAGGCGGGGGGTGAGCCCGACGACGTCGAGGACGAGGAGGGGCGTGGGTGTGCTGGTCGTCCCGTCGGTGGTCATGGCAGTTCCTTGAGGCCGAGGTCGGTCAGGAGGTCGCGGGCGAGGGTGAGTTCGGCGGCGATGCCGTCGGCGAGCTGGGCGCGGGTGCGGGGACGGAGCTCGGCGGGGAGCGCCTGCCAGGTGTACGTCTCGACCTCCAGGTGCCGGGTGAGCGGCCGTGCCCCGCCGACGAGCCGGCTCAGCGTGGCGCGGAGCACGGGGAGGGTGGAGGTGAGCGGGGGCGCGGGTGGCGCGTGCAGTGGCACGTGGAAGTGGGCACGCCAGGGGGAGCTGTCGGGCAGCGTCTCGCCGGTGACCGCCTCGTCGAGGTCGTCGGTGCCGCGCAGTCCGGCGGCGGTGTGGACGCGGGTCTGGTGCAGGAAGCGGGGTTCGGCGAAGGCGGCGAGTGCGGTGCGCACCTCGGGCAGGTGGGGGTGCTCGGCGTGCAGGGCGGCGGAGAGCTGGGCCTTGACGGCGGGGATGCCGGCCGCGGTGAGCGCGTCGATGGCGGTGCGGGGGTCCTCGAAGGAGGTGGCGAGGTGGCAGGTGTCGATGCAGACGCCGATGCGTGCGTGGCTCACGGCGGTGAGGGGGGCGATGGCGTCGGCGGTGGTCTCGACGGTGCATCCGGGTTCGGGCTCGAGGCCGATCCGGATGGACTTCCCCGTGAGCTCCGCAAGGGCGTCGAGGCGCTCGCCGAGGGTGGTGAGCGCGGCGAGGGCGGTGCGGGCGGCTTCCGGGTCGCCCGTGTACGGGGTGCGCCAGGCCAGGGGGAGGGTGGAGATGGTGCCCTCGGTGACGTCGTCGGGCAGGAGCGTGGCGAGCAGCCGGGCGAGGTCGGTGGTGTGGGCGAGCCGCTCGGGGTCGGTCCAGTCCGGCTTGTACACCCGGTACTTGACCTCCTCGGCGCCGAAGCCCTCGTACGGGAAGCCGTTGAGCGTGACGACCTCGAGGCCGCGGTGGTCGAGCTCGGCGCGCAGGGAGCGCAGCTGCGAGGGGTCGTTGATCAGGGTGCGGGCGGCGTCCCTGGCGAGCCAGAGGCCGATGCCGAGGCGGTCGCGCCCGAGCCTCTTGCGTACGGGTTCGCAGTGGTCGCGCAGTTGGGCACGGACGCCTTCGAGGGTTTCCGCGGGGTGGACGTTGGTGCAGTACGCGAGGTGGACCACGGTGTTGTCGGGGTGGCGGAAGCGCATCGCCTCACTCCCCGCCGCGCAGGATGGAGTTGCCCTCGTGGAGCGGTTCGGGAGCGGCGGTGTCGAGGTGGAGGCGGCCGCTCTGCCCGTAGAAGGCGACGGGGTTGCGCCACAGCACCTGGTCGACGTCGTCGTCGGTGAAGCCGGCGGCGAGCATGGCGTCGCCGACCCGGCGGGTCTTCAGCGGGTCGCTCTTCCCCCAGTCGGCCGCGGAGTTGACGAGGACCTTCTCGGTGCCGTGGAGCTTGAGGACCGCGACCATGCGGTCCTCGTCCATCTTGGTGTCGGGGTAGATGGAGAAGCCGGCCCAGCACCCGCTGTCGAGCGCGTCCCTCACCGTCGTCTCGTTGAGGTGGTCGAGCAGCACCCGTTCCGGGGCGAGGTGGGACTCGTGGACGACGTCGATGGTGCGGCGGAGGCCCGCGAGCTTGTCGCGGTGCGGGGTGTGGACGAGCGCGGGCAGGCCGTGGTCGGCGGCGAGCTGGAGCTGGGCGGCCAGTGCGTGGTCCTCGGCCGGGGTCATCGAGTCGTAGCCGATCTCGCCGACGGCGACGACGGAGTCCTTGACGAGGTAGCGGGGCAGGGCGTCGAGGACCGGGGTGCAGCGGGCGTCGTTCGCCTCCTTGGGGTTCAGGGCGAGGGTGCAGTGGTGGGCGATGCCGTACTGGGCCGCGCGGAAGGGCTCCCAGCCGAGCAGGGCGTCGAAGTAGTCGAAGAAGCTGGCCGGGGAGGTGCGGGGCTGGCCGAGCCAGAAGGAAGGTTCGACGAGGGCGCGGACCCCCGCTTCGTACATCGCCCGGTAGTCGTCCGTGGTGCGGGAGGTCATGTGGATGTGGGGGTCGAAGATGCGCATCAGGACTCCTCCGTGGGGGCGGCGGGTGCGGCGGGGCCGGGGGCCGTGAGGGCGAGTACGTGGTGCAGGCCGGCGGGGACGGGCCGGCCGGCCGCGATGCGTTCGGATGCGAAGTCGCCCAGCATCCGGGCGAGTTCCGCGTCGCCTCGCGATCGCGCGGCCAGGCCGCCGACGGCCTCGACGGGGACGCCGGTGAACAGGCACTTGAGCACGGCGTGGCGCCAGTTGTGCGGGTCGAGGTGGGCGGCGGCGTACGGGCCGACGGCCGCGGCGACGAGGGTGGTGTCGTTGGTGCGCAGGGCGTCCTCGACGAGCGGCAGGGCGCTCGGGCCGAGGTCCAGTGCGGGCAGGGTGAGCAGGACGGCGCGGCGTTCGGCGGCGGTGCCCTGTTCGTAGATCCGGGTCAGGGCCGGCAGACCGGCGCGGGCCTCGGCGAGGAGCAGGGCGCGTACGGAGTCGGCGTGCTGGAGTCCGCAGTGCCGTCCGGCGGCGGCGTACCGCAGTTCCCACGGCGGTACGGCGTAGCTGTCCGCGGGTGCGGTGTCCGCGTGGCCTGCGGTGTGTGCGGCCTCGGCGAGGGCTTCGTCGAGCCAGGCGCGGGCGGCTCCGCCGAGCAAGGAGTCGAGTTCCTTGCGGGACAGGAGCGGGGTCGTCGGGGTGGTCGTCATGGTGTGCTCCCTTCGGCGGTCGCGTTCGGTGGGCGGTGCTTGTTCAGGAAGTCGAGTGAGGTGCGGGCGAGTTCGGGCCCGGCGTGGGAGTGGCGGGGCAGTTCGACGACCGTGAGGCCGGCGTATCCGCTGTCACCGAGGGCGTCGAGCGCGGCGAGTACGGGCGGGAAGTCGATCTCGCCGTCGCCGAAGGGGAGGTGTTCGTGGACACCGCGGCGCATGTCCTCGATCTGGACGTGGCGCAGCCAGGGGGCGGCGTCGCGTACGCAGTCGACGGGCAGGGCGGGCTCCAGGCACTGGCAGTGGCCGATGTCGAGGGTGAGTCCGAGGGGTGCGGGGTCGCCGCTCAGCACCCGGAGGTGGTGGAAGTCGGCGAGATTGGCAAGGAGGTGTCCGGGCTCCGGCTCGATCGCGAGGGGCACTCCGGCGCGCTCGGCGGCGTCGAGGACGGGGGCGAGTGCGCCGGTGAGCCGCTGCCAGGCGGTGTCGGGTGCCGTGTCCGGGGGGGTGATTCCGCTGAAGCAGTGCACGGCGTGTGCGCCGAGCCCGGCGGCGACGTCGACGGCCCGGACGAGCAGCGCGGTCCTGGCCGCGCGGGCGTCGGGGTCCGGGTCGAGGAGCGAGGGGCCGTGTTTGCGGCGCGGGTCCAGGACGTAGCGGGCCCCGGTCTCCACGGTGACGCCGAGCCCCAGCTCCTGGAGGCGGGCCGCGAGGCGGCGGGTGCGGGCGGCGAGGTCCGGGGCCATCGGGTCGAGGTGCATGTGGTCGAGGGTCAGGCCGACGCCGTCGTAGCCGAGGTCGGCGAGGAGCCCGAGGGCGTCGTCCAGGCGGAGGTCGGCGAGCCCGTTGGTTCCGTATCCGAGGCGGAGTGTCATGTGGGGCTCACCTTCCGGGAGAGGGCACGGGCGAGGGGGACGAGCCCCATGACGGCGAGCCCGGACCCGCTGGCTCCGGCGCGGGCGGCGAGGGCGGCCTGGAGCGGGATCATCGCCCGGATGCCGCTGCCGACGGCGCGCTGGGTGAGGGGCGGCGACGGGTTGAGCGCGGCGTGCGTGAGGGGGCGGGCGGCGGTGCGGAGGTAGGCGCCGGTGAGCGCGGTGAGGAGGAGGCGCGTGGGGGCGCCCCGCCTCGTGCCCCGGGAGGAGGCCCGCCCCTCGCGCACCACGGCTCCCCCGATTCCGGCGACGGCCGCGAGCGCGGCGAGGGGTGCGGTCGTGGAGCCGCCCTGTGTCTCGTGGCGCGAGACGGTGGTGACCGCGTAGGTGTGCGCGCCGAGCAGGGCGGCGGCGGGCAGGGCCGCGCGCGCCGATCCGGGTGCCGAGGCCAGCCCCGTGGCCGTCGCTCCCAGCAGGAGGTCCAGTCCCCGCGCCGCCGCCATCGCCGCCGGACCCGCCGGGGTGTGCTTCAGCCGCAGGTCGTACGCCCAGACGGTGGCCGCGAGGCCGGTGGCCACGGTGAGGGCTGGGCGGCTGGCACAGGCGGCGAGCGCCAGACCGGCCCCGGTCAGGACGCCGGCGGCCGTGAGCGCGGCGCGGGGCGTGATGCGGCCCGAGGGGATCGGCCGGTGCGGGCGGTCGACGGCGTCCTCGTCGCGGTCGGCCCAGTCGTTGAGGGCCATGCCCGCCTCGTACAGGCAGAGCGAGGCGCCCATGGCCAGGGCGGTGGAACGGTCGGGGCGCCGTCCGAGGGCCGCCGCGCCCGCGAGGGCGTCGCCGGGGACGGTGAACAGTGCGGAGACCCTGAGCAGTTCCGCCCAGGCGCGTGCCGTCACTTGTCGCCCCGCAGCTGTTCGGCGAAGGCGAGCAGTTGCAGGTACTGCTCGGAGAGCGCGGCGGGACCCCCGTCCGGGTCCTTGAAGTAGAAGCCGAGTTCGGGCCGCGGGCCGGTCAGGCCCACCTCATGGGCGCGGGCCAGCAGCCGGGCCAGGTCGAGCACCAGGGGTGCGGCAAGGGCGGAGTCGCAGCCCTGCCAGGTGGTCTGGAGCACCATGCGCGCTCCGAGGAAACCGTCGAAGGCTATGTGGTCCCAGGCGGTCTTCCAGTCGCCGAGCGCGGGGACGTCGTCGATGTGGACCTCGCCCTCGGGGGCGGCACCGAGTGTGTCGGCGAGGACGCGTTCCTTTCCGGCGTTCTTCGCCGCGGCGGCGGCCGGGTCAGCGAGCGCCGCCCCGTCCCCGCCTCCCAGCAGATTGGTGCCGGACCAGGCCCGTACGGGCAGGGCGCGCTGGACGAACATCGGGGCGAGCACGGAGCGCAGCAGCGTCTGGCCGGTCTTGCCGTCGCGGCCCGCGTGAGGAAGTTCCGAGGCCGCGACGGCGTCCTGGAGGGCGGGCGTCCGCAGCCCGGTGGAGGGGGTGAAGTTCACGTAGGGACAGCCGGCCCGAAGCGCCGCGGCGGCGTAGAGCGCGCTCGCGGGCAGCCGTGCGGCGTCTGCGGCGGGCGCCGGTTCGGTGGAGGAGACGTTGACGACGACGGTCCTCGCCAGGTTGTTGCGGCGGCCGAAGCCGGTGAGGTCGGCGGTGAACGCGGCGATGAGCTCCTCGTCCGTGCGGGTGTCACCCGGAAGGGGCCCACCGATACGGATCTCCGCGTCGGCGGCGGCGAGTTCGGACCGCACGGCCGAGGGGAGTCCGTGCGGCAGCACTCCCCCGGCGGCGAGTGCCTCGGCCCGTTTGGGGAGGGGGCAGTCCAGGGTGTCGTGGCCGCCGAAGACGAGGGAGGCCACGGGCGGCAGGCCGCTGTCGGCGAACGGGGCCGTCTCGGTGACCATGCCGGCCGCCGGGTGGAGTCCCGCCGCGACCGCTGCGCACCCCGCCGTGGCGGTGGTGGCGACGGAGCCGCGTGCTCCGATGAACCAGACTCCGGTACGAACGGCATGTGCTGACACGGGCTGCCTCCCTGGCTGGGGGTCCTGGCTGGGCAGAGCTGGTGGCGCTGTGCGTGAGGGGCCGTGGGTGGCGGGCGGGGCGTCGAGCCCCGCCCGCCACCGGCCGGGACCGCCCTACGCCGAGGGCAGTTCCTTCAGCTGGATGTTGCGGAAGGACACCTGGTCGTCGGCCCCGTGGTTCTGGAGGCCGATGTAGCCGTCCTCGAGGCTGCGGACGGGGTCGGTGTTGGTGAAGTCGTTGATCTTCACTCCGTTGAGGAAGATCTGGAGCCGTTCACCCTGGACCTTGATCTCGTAGCTGTTCCACTGGCCCGGCGGCCTCAATACCTGGTCGCGTGCCTTGGTGTTGGCCGCCTTGAAGGTGTAGACGGAGCCGGTGGTGCGGTCGACGGCGTCGGAGGCGTCGATCTGGACCTCGTAGCCGTTGTTCACCGCGGACCAGGGGTCATCGGACTCCGGGAAGCCGACGAAGACGCCGGAGTTGTCGTCGCCCGCCATCTTCCAGTCGAGCTTCAGGGAGTACGACTTCAGTTCCCTGGCCTGGTAGGTGAGCAGGCCCATGCCGCCCTGGGAGCGCAGTTCGCCGTCGACGACGTCGAACGTGCCGGGTCCTGCCTGCTTCCAGCCTTCGAGGGTCTTGCCGTTGAAGATCGACCGGTAGCCGGTGCCGGGCTTGCAGTCGGCCTTGACCTGGCCGGCCGCGTACCGCACTCCGCCGAGGAGGAGCTTGCGGAAGTCCGCGTCTGCGTAGGACTCCTTGGTGTGCCCGAGCCCGGTGTAGAAGGACCGGCCGCCCTCGTAGGCCTGGCACCAGGTGATCGGGTGATCGCCCTTCATGGTGCCGCCGGTGTAGGTGGTCTCGTCGAGCGTGGCGAGGACCTTCACCTTGTCGCGCGGGTTGGTGCGGTAGTTGTACAGCTCGTCGGTCCGCTCCCAGGCCTCGCCGAGGTGGGCGGTGGCCGGGTGCTTGTGGTCCTCGACGCGGACGGTGACGGGCTGGATGGCGGGGTGGCCGGAGAAGTAGGCGCCGACGAGTCCGCCGTAGAACGCCCAGTCGTACTCGGTGTCGGCTGCGGCGTGGATGCCCATGTAGCCGCCACCGGTGGCGATGTAGTTCTCGAAGGCCTTCTGCTGGTCGGTGTTCAGGACGTCACCGGTCGTCGACATGAAGACGACTGCGTCGTAGCGGGCGAGGTTGGCCGTGGTGAACTGGCCCGCCTCCTCGGTGGCGTCGACCGTGATGTTGCTGTCCTTGCCGAGCTCCTTCAGTGCGGCGATCCCTTCGGGGATCGCGTCGTGGCGGAAGCCGGCGGTCTTGGAGAAGACCAGGACGCGCTTGGCCGTCCTGTCGGGCGGAGTGTTGGAGAGTTCGAAGTCGTCGATGTCGTAGAGCGCGCCTTCACCGCCCTTGAACACCAGGAAGAGTTCGGTGGCCTTCTTCGGGGCTCCGCGCAGGGGGACGTCGATGTCCTGGAAGGTCTCCCAGCCGCCGGTCACCGGCACCGGTGCGGAGCCGAGGATCTTCCCGGTCGCCGAGCCGGTGCGTACTTCGAGGAAGCCGCCCGCGCCGCCGGAGGAGATCCGGGCGGTGAGCTTGGTGGAGTCGCCGAGGATGTACGGCTTGAAGGAGATCCAGTCGTCGTTGTCGATGTCGCCGACGGTCTTGCCGCCCTCGGCGTTCGCCTTGTCGTAGGTCTTGATGCCGGACGAGTTGTTGAAGTGCTCGGCCTGGCGGTGGCGCGGCTGGAGCTGCGACTGGTCGTGGCCGGTCAGTGCGGCCTGGCCGCCGCCTCCGCCATCGGTGTAGGAGGCGTCGATGACCCCGAAGATGTTGGCGTTCGGATCGTGTCCGCCGTCCATCTCGGTCTTGATGGTGCCGGTGCAGCCGTGTTCCGTCGTGATGGGGTGGCCGTGGCTGTCGTGACCGAGCACGAAGCGGACCTCGACCTTGGAGCAGTCGATCGTGCCGTCCTCCGGGTCGGTGACGGTGACCTTGAACGGGATCGCGTCCCCGAAGGTGAACAGCTGCCCGTCACCGGGGAGTTCCAGGTTCACCGTCGGTGCCGTGTTGCCGACGGTCACGTGCACGCTGGCCGCGCCGGTGCGCCCCGAGGGGTCCTTCGCGGTGACGGTGGCGACGTAGGTGCCGTTCTTCTTGTACGTGTACACGGGGTTCGCGGCGGTGGAGGTGCCTCCGTCGCCGAAGTCCCAGGCGTAGGTGAGGGCGTCACCGTCCCCGTCGGATGTGCCGGCCGACGAGAACTGCACCTTCAGTGGTGCGGTGCCCGACGTCTTGTTCGAGGACGCCTCGGCGATCGGGGAGCGGCCTCCTGTGGCGTTCTCGATGCGGTAGAGCGCGGAGTGCTCGTCACCGCCGAACCAGGAGAGGCCGTAGTCGAGGACGTACAGCGCGCCGTCGGGTCCGAAGGCCATGTCCATGATCTGTGTTCCGGACCACGGGATGTCGTTGATGGACTCGACCTTGCCGTCGGCGTCCTGCTCGATGCGCTTGATCCACTGCCGGCCGAACTCTCCGGCGAAGAAGTCTCCGTCGTACGCCTCGGGGAACTTCACGGGCGAGTCGAGGTCCGCATCGTAGTGGTAGACGGGTCCGCCCATGGGGGACTCCGAGCCGGTGCCGAACTCCGGTACGGAAGCGCCGTCGTACGGGATCCAGGCGGCCTGGGCCGGGGGCAGGTCGACGAGGCCGGTGTTGTGCGGCGAGGTGTTCTTCGGGGCCGCGCAGTCGAAGGCGGCGCCGGAGGTCTTGGTGGCGAAGTCGTAGTTCATGTAGGGGTCGTTGGCCCCGGTGCAGTAGGGCCAGCCGAAGTTGCCGGCCTTGGTGACCCGGGCGAACTCGACCTGTCCGGCCGGTCCGCGCTTGGGATCGGCGGCGCCGGCGTCCGGTCCGTAGTCGCCCACGTAGACGATGCCGGTGGCCTTGTCGACGGAGAAGCGGAAGGGGTTGCGGAAGCCCATCGCGTAGATCTCGGGGCGGGTCCTGTCCGTCCCCGGCGCGAAGAGGTTGCCGTCCGGGACGGTGTACGAGCCGTCGTCGGCGACCTTGACGCGGAGGATCTTGCCGCGCAGGTCGTTGCTGTTGCCGGCGGAGCGGCGGGCGTCGAACGCCGGGTTGCGGTCGGGGCGCTCGTCGATGGGGGTGAACCCGTCGGAGGCGAAGGGGTTGGTGTCGTCGCCGGTCGACAGGTACAGGTTGCCGTCGGCGTCGAAGTCGATGTCGCCGCCCACGTGGCAGCACATGCCGCGGGACGTCTGGACGTCCAGGACCTTCTTCTCGCTGCCGAGGTCCAGCGTGCCGTCCTCGTCGAGGACGAAGCGGGAGAGCCGGTTGACGCCGTCGAACGGGGCGAAGTCGGCGGCGGTGCCGGTCTCGGGGGCATCGCCCGGCGGTGTGTCCAGCGGGGGTGCGTAGTAGAGGTAGATCGCCCGGTTCTCGCTGAACTTCGGGTCGACCCCGATGCCCTGGAGGCCTTCCTCGTCGTGCGAGTAGACGGGCAGGACGCCCGAGATCCTGGTGTTGCCGGCGCTGTCGGTGATGCGCAGCTCGCCGCTGCGGGAGGTGTGCAGCACGCTGCGGTCGGGGAGCACGGCGAGCGACATGGGCTCGCCGGTCTCGGCGGCGCCCTTGGCGAGGGTGACCTGCTGGAAGTCCTCCGCGGCCGGGGCCGGGGCCGGTTCCTCGTGGGCGGCGGCCGTGCCCGAGGCGGCGCTCAGGCTGAGGGTGGCGGCGGCGAGGAGGCCGCCGGTGAACAGGGCGAGGGATTTTCGGACACGGAGCCTGGTTCGGCTGCCGCTGCGAGTTCTGTGCACGAGTGTCCTCCGGAGAGTGCCGGTGGTACGGGCGGGTGCTGCCGTTCCGTGATGCGCGGGGACTGCCGCGCAGGTCAGCCGGGCCTGTGCGGCTTCGGTGACGGGGGTATGACCGAGATCTATGTCATGTACACGTCTTGGACGGTAGACCCGTTCGTCCTGGACGGAAAGCCCTTGCACAGCGTTCTTGTCGAACTTTTTCCCTGGCGAGGACAAAGAGGCGTGCGGGCAGGCAGGATCGCCCCACCCCGCCCTTTCCCGTCTCCGGGGCCGCGCCCCGGACCCCGCGCCTCGTACACCGGCGAGGCTGAGGACTCGCTCCCTGCCGGGCGCGCTCAAGCCCCTCCCGCGATCGAGGACCGGGGATCGGGGGCAGCGCCCCCGGAAACGCTCAGCCGTTGCCGCCGAACGCCGCGTCGAACGACGCGGCCGGCGGGTCGAAATCGAACCGCTTCAGTGACGTCAGGGCCTCAGGTGCCCCCGCCAGCCGGTCCATCCCGGCGTCCTCCCACTCCACGGACACCGGCCCCTCGTACCCGATGGACCGCAGCATCCGGAACACGTCCTCCCAGGGCACGTCCCCGTGCCCCGCCGAGACGAAGTCCCAGCCGCGCCGCGGATCACCCCACGGCAGGTGGGAGCCGAGCCGGCCGTTCCGGCCGTCCAGACGCTTGCGCGCCTCCTTGCAGTCCACGTGGTAGATCCGGTCCCGGAAGTCGTACAGGAAGCCCACCGGATCCAGGTCCTGCCAGACGAAGTGGCTCGGGTCGAAGTTCAGCCCGAACGCCGCCCGGTGGTCCACCGCCTCCAGCGCGCGGTGCGTCGTCCAGTAGTCGTACGCGATCTCACTGGGATGCACCTCGTGCGCGAACCGCACACCCTCCGCGTCGAAGACGTCGAGGATCGGATTCCAGCGCTCCGCGAAGTCCTCGTACCCCCGCTCGATCATGTGCGGCGGAACGGGCGGGAACATCGCGACCAGGTGCCAGATCGACGAGCCCGTGAAGCCGATGACCGTGTCCACACCGAAGGCGGCGGCCGCCCGGGCCGTGTCCTTGATCTCCTGCGCGGCGCGGCGGCGCACCCCTTCGGGCTCCCCGTCCCCCCAGATCCTGGCGGGCAGGATCCCCTGGTGGCGCTCGTCGATCGGGCTGTCGCAGACGGCCTGGCCGACCAGGTGGTTGGAGACCGCCCAGCACTTCAGCCCGTACTTGTCGAGCAGTTGATGCCGGCTCTCCAGATATCCGGGGTCGGCCAGGGCCTTGTCCACCTCGAAGTGGTCCCCCCAGCAGGCGAGTTCCAGTCCGTCGTAGCCGAAGTCACGGGCGTGGCGGCAGACGTCCTCCAGGGGCAGATCGGCCCACTGACCGGTGAAGAGGGTGAAGGGACGGGGCATGCGCAGGACCTCCTAGGACTGTACGGGGGTGAGTACGGAGTTCTTCGCGGCGCTCTCCTCCACCGCCGCCAGCACCCGCTGCACCTGCAGCCCGTCGGCGAACGACGGGACGGGAGCCGCCCCTTCGGCGATGGTGCGCACCGCGTCGCGGGCCTGGTGGATGAACGTGTGCTCGTAACCGAGTGCGTGCCCCGGCGGCCACCAGGCCTCCAGGTACGGATGCTCGGGCTCGGTGACGAGGATGCGCCGGAAGCCGGCCGTGGTGGCGGGCTCGGTGTGGTCGTGGAAGGACAGTTCGTTGAGGCGTTCCAGATCGAAGGCGAGCGAGCCGAGCTCCCCGTTGATCTCCAGGCGGAGCGCGTTCTTGCGCCCTGCGGCCATCCGGGACGCCTCGAAGGAGGCGAGGGCGCCCGAGGCGAGCCGGCCGGTGAACAGCGCCGCGTCGTCCACCGTCACCGTGCCGTACTCCCCGGCGGCCGCGACACCGCCGAGGCCCCCCGACGGCCCGGCGAGCAGCGGGCGTTCGCGGACGAAGGTCTCGCTCACGGCCGAGACCGCCACCAGCAGCTCCCCCGCCAGGAACTGTGCGAGGTCCACGATGTGCGCGCCCAGGTCGCCGAGGGCGCCGGAGCCCGCCTGCTCCTTCCTCAGCCGCCAGGTGAGCGGGGAGGCCGGGTCGACCAGCCAGTCCTGGAGGTAGGTGGCCCGGACGTGCCGCAGGGTGCCGAGCCGGCCCTCGGCGATGAGCTTTCGCGCGTAGGTGAGGGCGGGCACCTTGCGGTAGTTGAAGCCGACCATCGCGACCTGGCCGCGGGCGGCGGCCCGCGCCGCCGCCTCGGTCATGGCCTCCGCCTCCGCGACCGTGTTGGCGAGCGGCTTCTCGCACAGCACGTGCTTGCCCGCCTCCAGGGCGGCGATGGCGATCTCCGCATGGCTGTCGCCGGGGGTGCAGATGTCGACGAGCTGGACGTCGTCCCGGGCGATCAGGGACCGCCAGTCGGTCTCCGCCGCCGCCCAGCCGTGCCGGCCGGCGGCGGCCTCGACCGCCGTCCGGTCGCGTCCGCAGATCGCGGCGAGCACCGGCCTCATCGGCAGCTCGAAGACATGGCCCGCGGTGCGCCACCCCTGCGAGTGGGCGGCGCCCATGAACGCGTATCCGACCATGCCGACCCCGAGCGTCGGTGCGCTCGCCGTCGGCCGGTACGTCGGCGGCGCGGCCGACTCCTGCTCCGTCTCTTCCCTACGGGCCATCCGGGCTTCCTCCTCGTCGGTGGTTCGGTGGGTGCGGCGGGAGGGTCAGCACCCTCCCGCGGGACGGCTCAGTTGAAGCCCGTCGGCAGGTACTGGTCGATGTTCTCCTTGGTGACCACGGCCGAGTACAGGGTGAGATTGGTCGGGATCTCCAGCTCGGCGAGCCCGGCCACCCCCTTGGCCTGGCCGAGCGCACGCGCCAGGTCGATGGCCGATGCCGCCATGGTCGGCGGGTAGAGGACGGTGGCCTTCAGCACGCTGTTGTCGGCCTTGATGGCGTCCATGGCGGACTTGGCCCCGGCTCCGCCGACCATCAGGAACTCGTCGCGGCCGGCCTGCTGGATGGCCCGGAGCGCGCCGACGCCCTGGTCGTCGTCGTGGTTCCACAGCGCGTCGAACTGCTTCTGCGCCTGCAGGAGCTGGGACATCTTCGCCTGGCCGGACTCGACGGTGAAGTCGGCGGCCTGACGGGCCACCAGCTTGATGTTGGAGTAGTTCTTCAGCGCGTCGGCGAAGCCCTGGCTGCGCTGCTTGGTGAGCTCCAGGTTGTCGAGGCCGGCGAGCTCGACGACCTTGGCGTCGGGCTTGTCCTTGAGCTGTTCGCCGATGTACGTGCCGGCGTTGAGGCCCATGCCGTAGTTGTCGCCGCCGACCCAGCAGCGGTAGGCCTGCGGGGAGGCGAAGATGCGGTCCAGGTTGATGACGGGGATGCCCGCCCGCATGGCCTCCAGGCCGACCTGGGTGAGTGCCTTGCCGTCGGCGGGGAGGATGACGAGGACGTCGACCTTCTTGTTGATGAGGGTCTTGACCTGGCCGATCTGCGCGGCGGTGTCGTTGGAGCCCTCGGTGGTCTCCAGCGTCACCTCGGAGTACTTCTTCGCCCGCGACCTGGCGTTCTCGTTGATGGCGTTGAGCCAGCCGTGGTCGGCCTGCGGTCCCGCGAAGCCGATGGTGACGGGCTTGCCCGGCTTGTCGTCCGCGGCAGGCGCGTTGCTCTGCGCGGCGGTGTCCTTCTCCTTGGGCTCGTTGCTGGTACAGGCGGTCAGGAAGGCGCCTGCGGAGACTGCGGCGGTACCGAGGAGCAGTCCTCTGCGACTGGTTTCTGGCATGGCTGTCAAACCCTTCATCCATTGCGGCGTGGGATGCGGAACAGGGGGTCGAGCTGAAGGAGACGGGGGTCAGGTCTCCTTGTGGGCCGACGTCCGGCTCTGGACGAGGACGGCGGCGACGATGATCGCGCCCTTGGCGATCTGCTGGACATCGCTCTGCAGATTGTTGAGCGCGAAGATGTTGGTGATCGTGGTGAAGACGAGGACGCCCAGGACGGAGCCGACGATGGTGCCGCGGCCTCCACTGAGCAGAGTGCCGCCGATGATCGCGGCGGCGATGGCGTCGAGCTCGTAGAGGTTGCCGTTGGTGTTCTGGCCGGAGCCGGACAGGATGATCAGCATGAAGGCGGCGATGCCGCAGCAGAGCCCGGACAGCAGGTAGAGGTAGAGCCGCTGCCGGCGCACGTCGATGCCGGCCAGCCGCGCCGCTTCCGCGTTGCCGCCGACGGCGACCGTGCGGCGGCCGAAGGTCGTACGGTTCAGCACGAGCCAGCCGACGACGGTGACCACGGCGAACATCATGACCAGCGGCGGGACGCCGAGGACGTACGCGTCCGGCAGGCCCAGGTCGAGCACCGACTTGACGGTGACGATCTGTGTCTTGCCGTCGGTGATGTGGAGGGCCAGTCCGCGGGCGGATGCGAGCATCGCCAGCGTCGCGATGAACGGCACCAGCCGGCCGTACGCGATGAGCACACCGTTGACGAGTCCGGCGCCGAGTCCGACCAGGACGGCGGTGAAGAGGATGCCCGCGAAGCCGAAGTCCTGGGTGGCGAGCGTCGTCGCCCATACGGAGGCGAGAGCCACCATGGCGCCGACGGAGAGGTCGATGCCCCCGCTGATGATGACGAAGGTCATGCCGACGGTGACGACGCCGATCACGGACGACTGGGTCAGGATGAGCTGAAGGTTCCCGGTGTCCAGGAACGCGTCGGGTTCGGTGATCCCGCCGACCGCTATCAGCGCGGCGAGGACACCGAGCAGGGAGAGGTTGCGGACGTCCACGCGCAGCCCGAAGGCACGCGGGGATCCGTCCTTCTTCGGGGACGCGGGGGCGGACACGGGCGCGGCGCTCTTGTCCGGCCCGCTCTGCTGCGCCGATGAGACGGGCTGCGTCATGACGTCGGGCTCCCTTCCATCACGAGGTCGAGTACGCGGTGCTCGTCGAGCTCCCCGGCGTCCGCCGTATGGACGACGCGGCCCTCACGGAGGACCAGCACCCGGTCGGCGAGGCCCAGGACTTCGGGCACTTCGCTGGAGACGAGCAGTACGGCCAGGCCTTCGTCGGCCAGCCGTCGGATCACGGCGTAGAGCTCGGCGCGGGCGCCGACGTCCACACCGCGGGTCGGTTCGTCGAGCAGCAGCACCCGGCAGCCGCGCAGCAGCCAGCGGGCGAGGACCGCCTTCTGCTGGTTGCCGCCGGAGAGGGTGCGGACGGGGGCGTCCGGGTTGTCCGGGCGCAGGGAGAGTTCACGGGTGGCGGCGCGGGCCGCTTCGCGTTCGGCTCCCCGGTCGAGCCAACCCGCTCTGGAGAAACGGGACATGGTAGAGACGGAGACGTTCCGGGTGACCGATTCGAGCATCAGCAAGGCCTGCGCCTTGCGTTCCTCGGGGGCGAGGCCGATACCCGCGGCGACGGCGGAGCGTACGCTGCCGGGCCGCAGAGGCTTGCCCGCGACCGAGACCCGTCCGGCGGTGGCCTTCCGGGCGCCGTAGATGGTCTCCAGGATCTCCGAGCGCCCGGAGCCGACGAGACCGGCGAGGCCGACGATCTCGCCGGGCCTCAGCTCCAGGTCGACCGGGGCGAACTCGCCCTTCCTCGTGAGGCCTTCGACCGTGAGGACCGGCGCGGGAGCGGGCCGGGCGTCCTCGGAGACGGCTTCGGGCCGGGGCGGGAAGACGTACTCGACGTTGCGGCCGGTCATCATGGCAACGATGTCGCGTGTCGGCGTGGACTCGGCGGGGAGTCCGACCGCGACGGCCCGGCCGTCCTTGAGCACGGTCACCCGGTCGCCGATCCGGCGGATCTCCTCCAGGCGGTGCGAGATGTAGACGACGGCGACGCCCTCCGCAGTCAGCGAGGCGACGATCCTGAAGAGGTTGTCGACCTCGTCGGGGTCGAGGGCCGCGGACGGCTCGTCCATCACGATGAGGCGTACGTCGTGCGAGAGCGCCCGGGCCATCGAGACGATCTGCTGCTGGGCCGCGGAGAGCTCACCGACCTGGCGGGCGGGGTCGATCTCCGGATGGCCGAGGCGTTTCAGGAGGGCGGCGGCCGCGGTGCGGCCCTCACGCGTGCGGACGACGAAGCCGGCGCTGGTGTGCTCATGGCCCAGGAAGACGTTCTCGGCGACCGACAGGCCCTCGACCAGGTCGAGTTCCTGGTAGATGGTCGCGATCCCGAGGCGCATCGCGGTGATCGGCGACTTGAGCACGGCAGGTGTGCCGCACCAGGTGATCTCGCCGTCGTCGGGCTGGTGCGCGCCTGCGAGGACCTTGATGAGCGTGGACTTGCCGGCGCCGTTCTGACCGAGGAGGCAGTGGACTTCGCCGGCCTGGACCTCCAGGTCCACGCCGTCGAGGGCGCGCACGCCGGGGAAGGACTTGGTGATGCCGGACATGGTGAGCAGCGGTGGTTCTGAAGCCATGACGAATCCCCTCGGCGGATGGGGTGCCCCTGCGCGGGCGAGTCCGGGAGCAGGGGGGAAGGGCCGGTGAGCGGGCAGGGCGCAGTGCTGTCCCGGGTGTGTCACCCGGACCCCGGCCTGGGCGCGGGGCGGTGCCTATGGTGCCGTCGGGCCTTGATGCGGACCGGTGAGGAGTGGGGCGGGTGAAGGAGCGGACGGGTGACGGTTCACGCAGGTGAGAAGAGGTGGTCGCTGATGAGCCTGGCCGCGCCGATGACTCCGGCAGCGGGTCCGAGCTCGCCCAGCACGATCGGGAGGTTTCCGGTGGCCAGCGGCAGGGACTGCCGGTAGACCTGGGTCCGGACGCTGGCCAGCAGCGTGTGGCCCAGTCCGGTCACCCCACCGCCGATCACCACCAGACCGGGGTTGAAGAAGCTGACGAGTCCCGCGATGACCTGTCCGACCCGGTTTCCGCCTTCGCGGATCAGGTCGAGCGAGGTGGGGTCGCCGGCCGCCGCGGCGGCGGCGACGTCGACGGCGGTGAGCTTTCCGGACGCCTCCAGCCGCGCCGCGAGCTCCGGGGACTGTCCGGCACGGGCCGCGTCCTCGGCGTCACGAGCCAGCGCGGCGCCGCTGAAGTGTGCTTCCAGACAGCCTCGGTTGCCGCAGGCGCACGGGCGGCCGTCGGGCTCGACCTGGATGTGGCCGATGTCGCCGGCGCTGCCCGTCGTACCGCGGTGGACCTCTCCGCCGACGACGATGCCGCACCCGATGCCGGTTCCGATCTTGACGCAGAGGAAGTCGCCCACGGAGCGGGCGACGCCCGCGTGCTGCTCCCCCATCGCCATCAGGTTCACGTCGTTGTCGACCATGACGGGGCAGCCCAGTTCCTGGCTGAGCGCCTCGCGGACCGGGAAGCCGTCCCAGCCGGGCATGATCGGCGGTGCGACCGGGATCCCCTCGGGGAAGCGGACCGGACCGGGTACGCCGATGCCCGCGCCGTCGAACCCTTCGGCGAGGCCGGAGGCCCGGAGCTTGGCCGCCATGGCCAGCACCTGCTCGAAGATGGCGACGGGGCCTTCACGTACGTCCATGGGGTGGTTGAGGTGGCCCAGGACCTCCAGCTCCGCGTTGGTGACCGCCACATCGACCGAGGTGGCGCCGATGTCGACGCCGAGGAAGCGCAGTGCCGGGGCGAGCCGGATGTTGTGCGAGCGACGCCCGCCGCGGGATGCGGCGAGTCCGTCGGCCACGACAAGGCCGGTCTCCAGCAGTCTGTCCACCTCGACGGCGAGCTTGGAGCGGGAGAGATCGACCTGATCCCCCAGCTGTGCCCGTGAGTTGGGCCCGCCGTCGCGCAACAGCCGGAGCAGTCGCGCCTGATGCGCATTCGCGGGTCGTGCCGTCATTCGTCTCACGCGCCCCTCCCCGCCACATCGGCCTGTCCGTCGGGCTTTGGAGGGGAACGTAGCAGCGGTTGCTGAGGGTGGGAAGAAGTTGCGCAGGAATCCACCACAACTTTCTCCACCCTGAGGACAAAGGCGAGGGCGCGGCACTGCGGAGAGCGCGGCCGGACCATCGCCCGGACAGGGCGATGCCCCTGGTCACCGACGGCTCGATTCGGCCCCGGCGTCCTGAATCGGACGGCGGGTCGAAGAACGGCGGAAGGCGGCGAGCGACTCTCGAGCGCACCCGGTTGCACCTACCGGGCCGCCCGCGGGGCAGTCAGCGGCGGACGAGGCCAGGCGGTGTCGTGGCCGGCGAGAAACGACTAGCCGGCCACGGCGCCGGTGCCGTCCCGGTGAACGCGGTCAGCTCTCTTCGCGCTGGTGGTACGTCTGGCGGGTGTGCTCCGTGTGGGCCCGCATGATCGCGGTCGCCCGCTGCTCGTCACGCGAGGAGATCGCGGCGATCAGGGACCGGTGCTCGATCCAGGACTGCGTACCACGCTGCCGGGCGACGGGGGTGTAGTACCACCGGACCCGGCGGTCCACCTGGCCGGCCAGTTCGGAGAGGACGACGTTGCCGGCCAGTTCCATGACCTTGGCATGGAACGCGGCGTTGGTCGCCACCGCAAGATCCACGTCGTCGTCGGCGACCGCCTGCTCCCCCTTGGCGCAGAGCTCCTCCAGTTCGGCGATACCCGCGGTGCCCGAGTTGGCGGCTGCCAGCCGGGCGGCCTCCGCCTCCAGGAGCGTACGGACCGAGAGGAGCTGATCCGCCTCCTCCTCCGTGGGTTCGTGGACGAACGCACCCTGGGCGGGCCGCAGATCGACCCACCCCTCGGTGTTGAGCCGCTGCAACGCCTCACGTACCGGCTGCCGGGACACGCCGAGGTGTCCGGCCAGCTCGCTCTCGACCAGATGCTGGCCGGGGCGGAGCGCCCGGGTGGTGATGAGTTCGAGCAGCGCTTCGTAGACGCGCTCGCGCAGCGGACCGGGCCGTTCCAGCTTCGGCACAGCCCCTTGCGGCAGTCCTGTGGACAACATCGCGGTCCCCCTCCGGGCGACGAGCAATTGCTTATCGTCTACAGTCTACCGAGCACAGCACCCCTCATGGACAGCGGATCACCTGTCCCGCGTAGCTGAGGTTCCCGCCGAAGCCGAAAAGCAGCGCCGGGGCACCGCTGGCCACCTCGCCCCGCTCCACCAGCTTGGACAGGGCCATCGGGATCGAGGCCGCGGATGTATTGCCTGAATCCACCACATCCCGGGCGATGACCGCGTTGACCGCACCGATCTTCCTGGCGACCGGTTCGATGATCCGCAGATTGGCCTGATGCAGTACCACCGCGGCGAGATCCTCGGGGGTGATTCCTGCCTTCTCGCACACCTTGCGCGCGATGGGCGGCAGCTGGGTGGTGGCCCAGCGGTAGACGGACTGGCCCTCCTGGGCGAAGCGCGGCGGTGTGCCCTCGATCCTTACCGCATCACCCATTCCCGGCACGGAACCCCACAGCACAGGCCCGATCCCGGGCCTGCCGTCCACCCCGGTGTCGGCGACCACGACAGCGGCACCGGCGCCGTCACCCATCAGCACACAGCTGGAACGGTCGGACCAGTCGACGATGTCGCCCATCTTGTCGGCACCGATCACGAGCGCACGTGTGGCGGCACCCGCCCGGACGGCGTGGTCGGCGGTGGCGAGGGCGTGGGTGAAGCCGGAGCAGACCACATTGATGTCCATCACCGCGGGCGAGGACATGCCCAGGCGCGCGGCGACCCGGGCCGACATGCTCGGCGAGCGGTCGATCGCGGTGGAGGTGGCAACCAGGACCAGGTCGATGTCGGCCGGCTGAAGGCCTGCGGCAGCGAGCGCCTTGGCCGCTGCGTGCGCGGCCAGCTCGTCCACCGGCTCGTCGGGGCCGCCCAGGTGCCGGGTCTTGATTCCGACACGGCTGGTGATCCACTCGTCACTGGTGTCGACCATGGCCGCCAGGTCGTGGTTGGTGAGCACCTTGGCGGGCTGATAGTGGCCGAGCGCCACGACACGTGAGCCGGTCATATTCAGGTTCCCCTCGCTACTTATGGCAGGAACCATCCAGTCTTGGTCGCTACCGCCCGGTACAAGGGCACGTGATCCCACAGGAATACCGGCCGGAGGTTGGAGGCTTGACGACAGCCTTGATCAGCCTGACCGCATACTGTAGACAACATTCTGTCGACTTAGCAGCGTCTCCAGTTCCTCTCCCGCACCTCCCGCTGCTCCCCCGCTCCCGCCTCGCCGCCTGGGACGAGCCGGCCCGGACGGAGACCACCACCGTCCGTGCGTACCGCGGAGTCGGCTGCAACGTCACGCTCCATGTGCAGGACAATGAGGTCGTCACGGTCACCTCGCCGCACGACGACCCGGTGACCCACGGCAACCTCTGCGTCAAAGGCCGTTTCGGCTTCCAACCACGTACAGAATCGGGTCTGACTGTCATGGGACGGGTCACCGAGCGCCGCCGCACCATCCGCATCCGGGACGGAGCGGTCTCCACCCGCCCGGACACCCTCGTCGCCGAGGAACCCCTGGAGATCCGGCTCAACGGCAAGCCGCTCGCCATCACGATGCGCACCCCGGGCGACGACTTCGCGCTCGCGGCCGGCTTCCTGGTGAGCGAGGGCGTGATCGGTGAGGGCTCCGAGGTGCAGTCGATCGTGTACTGCGCCGGGGCGACGGCCGACGGGGTGAACACGTACAACGTGGTGGATGTGCGGCTCGCGCCCGGGGTCGTGGTCCCCGACATCACGCTGGAGCGCAACGTCTACACGACGTCCTCCTGCGGTCTGTGCGGCAAGGCCAGCCTGGACGCGGTGCGCACCACGACCCGGCACCCCGTCTCCGACTCTCCCCCGGTCCGGGTCGGGCCCTCGCTCCTGGCCACCCTCCCCGACCGGTTGCGTGCCTCGCAGCGGGTCTTCGACCGGACCGGGGGTCTGCACGCGGCGGCGCTGTTCTCCGAGACGGGCGAGCTGATCGACGTACGGGAGGACGTCGGCCGGCACAACGCGGTCGACAAGCTGGTGGGCCGGGCCCTGACCGACGGCCGGCTGCCCCTGTCCCGGGCTATCCTGCTGGTCTCGGGCCGGGCGTCGTTCGAGCTCGCGCAGAAGGCGGTGATGGCCGGCATCCCGATGCTGGCGGCCGTCTCGGCGCCCTCGTCCCTCGCGGTGGACCTGGCGGCCGAGACCGGCCTGACCCTGGTCGGCTTCCTGCGGGGGCCGTCCATGAACGTGTACGCGGGAGAGCACCGCATCGCCCTGGAGGCGACGGCCGCGCAGGACTGAGGTGCCCCGCCCCGCCGCACAGGTGAGGGGCTGCCGTGGCCCCGGGCCGGGAAGTGGCCACGCTCCGGTGCGTGGCCACCCGGTCGGAGGTCACCCGACAGCCGCGGGGCCGGCTGGCGGGGAGCGCCCCCTGAGCCGGCCTCTCAGCCCACGGGGGCGGCCTCCCGCACCCCCGCACCCTCCGGGAACTCCAGGGGGTCCCGGGCACGTCGCTTCGCGATCACCGCGCACACCATGAGCTGCATCTGGTGGAAGAGCATCAGCGGCAGCACGGCGAGGCTCGCCTGTGCGCCGAACAGGACGCTGGCCATCGGCAGGCCGGAGGCCAGGCTCTTCTTGGAGCCGGCGAACTGGATGGCGATGCGGTCCTCGCGGCCGAAGCCGAGCCGCTTGGCCCCGAACCAGCTCACCGCGAGCATCAGCGCGAGCAGCACCGCCTCGGCGGCGAGCAGCGCTCCGAGCCGGGCCGGGGTGACCTGGTGCCAGATGCCCGCGACCATGCCCTCGCTGAACGCGGTGTAGACGACCAGGAGGATCGAGCCCCGGTCCACATAGCCCAGGACCTTCTTGTGCCGGGCGAGGAAGCCGCCGATCCAGCGGCGCAGCAGCTGCCCCGCGACGAACGGCAGCAGCAGCTGGACACCGATCTTCAGCAGGGCGTCCGCGGAGAACCCGCCCCCGCTGTTGCCGAGGAGCGCCGCCGCGAGCAGCGGGGTGACGAAGATGCCGGCGATCGAGGAGAAGGAGCCCGCGCAGATCGCCGCGGGCACGTTGCCGCGGGCGATCGAGGTGAAGGCGATCGACGACTGGATGGTCGAGGGGACGAGGCACAGGAAGAGGAAGCCGCTCTGCAGCTGGGGTGTCAGCACGTACGGCACCAGCCCCCTGCTCGCCAGGCCCAGGAGCGGAAAGGCGACGAAGGTGCAGGCCAGCACGGTGAGGTGGAGCCGCCAGTGCTTGAGGCCCTCGACGGCCTCCGCGGTGGACAGCCGGGCACCGTAGAGGAAGAAGAGGAACGCGACCGCCCCGGTGGAGGCGCCGCCCGCCACATCCGCGGTGGTGCCGGAGGCCGGCAGCAGAGCCGCGAGTACGACGGTGCCGATCAACGCCATGATGTACGGGTCGACCGGCAGCCAGGACGGCAACTGCGGGGTGCGGCGGCTCATGTGCTCCACGTGTCTCTCGGTCAGGATCGTGCCCTCCCCATCCTGCTTCCGATCACCGACATCGGGAATCCCGTATACCGCTCTGACTGTGATCACGGTTCGCGATAACGTGGCGCCATGTACGACCCGGCGCAGTTGCGCACCTTCCTCGCCGTCGCCCAGACGCTCAGCTTCACTGCGGCCGCGCGCCGCCTCGGGGTGCGGCAGTCCACGGTCAGCCAGCACGTGCGGCGGCTGGAGGACGCGACAGGGCGCCAGCTGTTCACCCGCGACACACACCGGGTCGATCTCACGGTGGACGGCGAGGCGATGCTCGGCTTCGCACGGACGATCCTGGAGGCCCACGAGCGGGCGTCGGCGTTCTTCACCGGCACCCGGCTGCGGGGTCGGCTGCGCTTCGGGGCCTCGGAGGACTTCGTGCTGACCCGGCTCCCGGAGATCCTCCAGTCGTTCCGCCGCGACCATCCGGAGGTCGAGCTGGAACTGACCGTCGAGCTGTCGGGGACGCTGCACCAGCAGCTGGCCGCGGGCCGTCTCGACCTGGTCCTCGCCAAGCGGCGGACCGGGGACACCCACGGGGAGCTGGTCTGGCAGGACGCGCTGGTCTGGATCGGTGCGCCGCGGCTGCGGATCGACCCGGACGGGCCGGTGCCACTGATCCTCTACCCGCCGCCGGGCATCACCCGTGCCCGGGCATTGGAGGTTCTGGAGGGGCAGGGCCGCTCGTGGCGGGTCGCCTGTACGAGCGGCAGCCTCAGCGGACTGATCGCGGCCGCCCACGCGGGGCTCGGGGTGATGGCTCACAGTCGCGGCCTGATCCCCCCGGGGCTGGCACCGGTGGCGGCCAGGGCGGGGCTCCCGGAGCTCGGCGACGTGGACTTCGTCCTGCTGCACGGCCGGCACCGGGGTGGTGCGCAGCAGGCCGCGGACGCGCTGGCCGCCGCGATCCTGGCGGGCGGCGACCGACTGGTCCGTCCGCGCGGCGGTGTCGGTGCGGTCAGTGCGCAGGGCCGCGCATGACGGGGGGCGGGGAGGGGGAGGATGAACGGGACGCGGAGGTACCTGCCGGAGCGGCCCACCCGGGCGGCCGCACGAATGCGGACCAGTCGCGCACAGCCACACACAACCGCGTGATCGCGGCGTACAGATTCGGTGGAGATTCCCGCGCGAGCCACTTACTTCATGGTCGGAAGCATGCCCGGGCCTTGCCCATCTGGCCGGATTTCACCACCTGACCAGTGCATGGGGCACCTGGCGCGCACCGTTCCCGGCACTCCCGTGGCGGCGTCCGGTGGGGTAGCGTCACGGCGCTGTGCGGAGCGCCACAAGGAGCAGGTCATTGCGTGAGTTCACTGTCCCACCCATGGCGGCCGCGCCCCACGTAGGCGGGCTCGCCGATGTCGTGTTCGACTACGCGGAGGAAGATCCGCACCGGGTCGCTCTCGGCCGGAAGGACGCGGACGGACGCTGGCGGGATGTCACCTCGGCGACCTTCCGTGACGAGGTGCTGGCGCTGGCCAAGGGGCTGATCGCGCACGGAGTGCGGTTCGGCGACCGCGTCGCCCTGATGTCGCGCACCCGTTACGAGTGGACCCTCTTCGACTTCGCCCTGTGGGCGGTGGGCGCGCAGTCCGTGCCGGTCTATCCGACGTCGTCGGCCGAGCAGGTCCTGTGGATGCTGCACGACGCCGAGGTGGTGGCCGTCATGGTCGAGCACGAGGACCATGCGATGACGATCGCCTCGGTGATCGACCGGCTGCCGCAGCTGCAGCGGCTGTGGCAGCTGGACGCCGGGGCCGTGACCGAGCTGGTCGAGGACGGTGCCCACGTCGAGGACGAGGTCGTGCACCGGCACCGGCGCGCGGTGACGCCCGAGTCGGTCGCGACCGTCATCTACACCTCGGGCACCACGGGACGCCCGAAGGGCTGTGTGATCACGCACGCCAACTTCATGTTCGAGACGGAGACGATGGCGTCCCGCTGGGAGTCGGTCTTCCACTCCAAGCCGGGCGACGAGGCGGCGACGCTGCTCTTCCTTCCGCTGGCGCACGTCTTCGGGCGGATGGTGGAGGTCACGGCGATCCGCGGCCGGGTGAAGCTGGGCCACCAGCCGGAGCTGTCCGCGAAGGCCCTGATGCCGGACCTGGTGTCGTTCCGTCCCACCTTCATCCTGGCGGTGCCGTACATCTTCGAGAAGGTCTTCAACGGTGCCCGCCGCAAGGCCGAGGCGGAGGGCCGGATCGGGCCGTTCGACAAGGCCGTCGACATCGCGGTGAAGTACGCGGAGGCGATGGAGGCGAGGGCGTTCGGCACCGGCCCCGGCCCGTCCGCCGGACTGCGGATGCAGCACCAGTTCTTCGACAAGGTCGTGTACAAGAAGGTGCGCGAGGCGATGGGCGGCCGGATCCGGCACGCCATGTCGGGCGGCTCGGGGATGGAACGGCAGCTCGGGCTGTTCTTCGCGGGCGCGGGCGTGACGGTGTACGAGGGGTACGGGCTGACGGAGACCACGGCCGCGGCCACGGCCAACCCGCCGGAGCGCACCCGGTACGGAACGGTGGGGCAGCCGATCCCCGGGACGAGCGTGCACATCGCGGACGACGGCGAGGTGTGGGTGTACGGCGCCAATGTGTTCGGGGGGTACCTGGGCGCCCCGAAAGCCACCGCCGCGGTGCTCAACGAGGGCTGGCTGGCCACCGGCGACCTGGGGGCGCTGGACGACGACGGCTATCTGACGATCACCGGGCGCAAGAAGGAGATCCTGGTGACGTCGGGCGGCAAGAGCGTCTCGCCGGCCGGGCTGGAGGAGCGGGTTCGGGCGCATCCGCTGGTGGCGCAGTGCATCGTGGTCGGCAACGACCGGCCGTACATCGCGGCGCTCGTCACCGTCGACCAGGAGTCCGTGGAGCACTGGCTCGCCATGCAGGGGCGGCAGGCGCTGTCTCCGGGAGAACTGGTGAGGGACCCGGATCTGGAGATGGAGGTCCGGCGGGCGGTGGTGGCCGCCAACACCGCGGTGTCCCAGGCCGAATCGATCCGTACCTTCCGCATCCTGGCCCACCAGTTCACCGAGGAGCACGGGCTGCTGACGCCGTCCCTGAAGCTCAAGCGCAAGGCGATCGAGACGGCGTACGCGTCCGAGGTGGACGCGCTCTACCGCTGACCGCCTCCGGCCCGTGCCCGGCTCTCCGTACCGTTGCGACGGCACGCCCGGAACGTACGGCTCGGGCGGCACGCACCCTCACATACGGCTCGGGAGGGACGCCCGGCGAGTACCGTTCCGGTGAAAACGGCGTGCGCGGGAATGTGCGGGCCGCCTTGATCGTTCACCCTGGGAGTCCCACCCCCACAACGTTAGGATCGACCGCTCGTGAGCCAGGTCCCCTCCCTCACCCTCAACAACGGCGTCGAGATGCCGCAGCTCGGTTTCGGAGTCTGGCAGGTGCCGGACGACGAGGCCACGGCAGCGGTCGCCACGGCCATCGAGGCCGGGTACCGCAGCATCGACACCGCCGCGATCTACCAGAACGAGGTGGGCACCGGAAAGGCGATCGCGGCCTCCGGGGTCGCCCGCGAAGAGCTGTTCGTCACCACGAAGCTGTGGAACTCGGATCAGGGTTACGACGCGACGCTGCGCGCCTTCGACGCCTCCCTCGACAAGCTGGGCCTCGACTACGTCGACCTGTACCTGATCCACTGGCCGGTACCGGCCAAGGACGCCTACGTCGACACCTACCGGGCGTTCGAGAAGATCTACGCCGACGGCCGCGCGAAGGCCATCGGCGTGTCGAACTTCCTCCCCGAGCACCTGGAGCGCCTGCTGGGCGAGACGTCCGTGGTGCCCGCCCTGAACCAGATCGAGCTGCACCCGCAGCTCCAGCAGGCCGAGTCGCGCGCACTGCACGCCCGGCACGGCATCGCGACCGAGGCATGGTCGCCGCTGGGTTCGGGCAAGGGCCTCCTGGAGGTCCCGACGGTCGTCGCGGTCGCCCAGAAGCACGGCCGCACCCCCGCCCAGGCGGTGCTCCGCTGGCACCTCCAGACGGGCAACGTGGTGATCCCCAAGTCCGTGACGCCGTCGCGGATCGCGGAGAACATCGACGTGTTCGGCTTCGAACTGGACGCGGACGACCTGGCCGCGTTCGCGGCGCTGGACGAGGGCAAGCGGCTCGGCCCGAACCCGGGTGAGTTCAACGCCGGCGCGTAGGACGTGACGTACCGCCGTCGATAGACCTGTGACCGCCGCCCGGCCCGGAGCCGGGCGGCGGTCTCGCCGTATCAGCCGCACGAAGGGAACACCGGACATGACCGGGGACACCGCGCCCGTCGTCGGGGCGGGTCTTTACCGGCTCCGCAACGTGGGCAGCGGACTGGTGCTGGAGGTGCGGGACGCCGCGAAGGGCGGCGGCGCGCCGGTGCAGCAGAACGACGTCGACGGATCGGCCGCACAGCACTGGGAGTTCACCCCCGTCCACGAGGGCGCGGCCCTGCACCACGTGGTCAACGCCCACAGCGGCAAGCGGCTGGACGTGCGTGGCGCCTCCACGGAGAACGGGGCCGTGATCCAGCAGTGGCGGGCGAACAACTTCGGTGCCCAGGAGTGGCAGATCGAACGGCATCTGGAGGCCCCCGGCACGGTGACTCTGGTGAGCTTCGTCAGCGGTCTGGTCCTGGAGGTCGCCGACGGCAGCACGGCGAAGGGCGCGCCGGTCCAGCAGTGGGAGGACACCGACTCCCCCGGCCAGTGGTGGCGGCTGGAGCCGGTGTCGGGCAGCGCGCCCCGGTGAGTTCTCCCGCTCAGGCGCGGCGGCCCAGGTGGACCGTGCGGGCCAGCAGCAGGTAGGTGTCGCGGCGGCGGTGCAGTCCGGCCGGGTCCTCGGGGTCGAGAAGCCGGTCCAGCACCGCGATGTCATCGGCGTCGAGCCGGTCGCGCAGCCCGTCGCGGCGGCGGGTCAGTTCGGCGATGACATGGTCACGCGCCACGTCCCCGAGCGGGGCGGGCAGGTCGAGCAGGAAGCTCCGGGTGCCCTGAGGGGTGAGGCCCACCGCGGTGAACAGGGCGGCCCAGTCCTCGTTCTCCCGGCGGGCGTCGGGCAGGTCCGCACGCATCTCTTCGAACGCCTCGGCCTGGATCGCCTCCATGCGGGCCTCGATGCCCGGCCGCCCGAAGCCGAGGTCGCGCGGGAGCTGACGCGGTTGCAGGCCGCCCTCGACGAGTGCGACGGTGCCCCCGGGGTTGAGCAGCGCGGCGAAGCCGGCCAGCACGGCTCGCTGGTCGCCCATGTGGTGCAGGGTGTTGCCCGCCCAGATCAGGTCCGCCTGCCCCAGTCCTGCGAGCTCGCCGGGAAGCTCGGCGTGCAGGGTGCTGACCCGGGCTCCCAGCCCGAGACGTCCGGCCCGGTCGCGGGTGCGCTCCAGCAGGGCCGGGGTGCCGTCCACGGCGACGACCTCCGCCTCGGGGAACGCCTCGGCGAGCAGACAGGAGACCACGCCGGGCCCGCTGCCGATGTCCAGGACCTTGCGTACCTTCGGGGCGTCGGGCAGGCCGGCGATCCAGCGGGCCGCCTGCGTGTACTGCTCGCTGCTCAGTTCGGCGTTCTGCTCCAGGAGCGGACCCATGACGTCCCAGTCGGGGTCGGCGGCACCGTGGTGGTGCGCGCCGCCGTGCTGGTGGTCCTGCGCGTGGCTGCCGTCGTGGTGGTGACCGTGGCCGGTGTGCTTGCTCATGGGAACAGCCTCACCACACCGCGTCCGCGGGGCAAACTTTGTTGCCGTTATGGCAAGGCGCCGCCCTTCCGGTACTCCTGTGGGCTGACACCCCGGACGCGTTTGAACGCGGTGCTGAAGGCGAACGCCTGGCTGTAGCCGACCTTGTGGGCCACCGCCTCGACGGTGGCGTCCGTCTCGCGGAGCAGGTCCGCCGCGAGGGCGAGGCGCCACCCTGTCAGGTAGGCCATCGGGGGCTCCCCCACCAGCTCGGTGAAACGCCGCGCGAGCCCGGCCCGGGAGACGCCGGTCCGGGTGGCCAGTGCGGCCACCGTCCAGGGGTGTGCGGGTTCGTCCTGGAGCAGCCTCAGCGCCTGGCCGACGACGGGGTCGCCCATGGCCCGGTACCAGGCGGGGGTCTCGGCGCCCGGCCGGGAGAACCAGGTGCGCAGGGCGTCGATCAGCAGGAGGTCCAGCAGCCGGTCGAGCACCACGCTCTGCCCCGGTTCGTCCCGCGCGATCTCGTCGTCGAGCAGCGCAGGCAGCGGCCCGGCCCGGCCGCCGGAGGGCAGGACGATCAGCGGGGGCAGCGCGTCGAGGAGCCGTCCGCTGATCTCGCCGTCCAGCAGGTACGTACCGACGAGGACGGCCGTCGAACCGTCCCGTGCGTTGCCCCAGGTGCGCACCCCCAGGTCCATCGACTGGGCGAGCGGCTCCCCGCGCAGCGTGGTGCAGGTGCCGCCGGGGCCGATGCGTGCCCGGGGTCCGGTGTCCGGCAGATCCGCGACGGTGTACGGCTCCGGGCCGCGCGCGACGGCCAAGTCTCCCGGGCGCAGCAGCACCGGTTCGGCTCCTCCGCCGGGAACGATCCACGCCTGGCCCGCGGTCACGGACATCAGGCAGAGCGGGGCCCGGTCCTCGATCCGTACGGACCAGGGCGGTTCCATCACCATCCGCAGCAGAAAGGCGCCCCGGGCGCGCGGCCCGTCCAGCAGTCCGGCGAGTGCGTCCATGCGGGGCAGCGTAGACGCACGCGTAGGGAGCTGAGCGGCTCGGGGATGGAGCGGGACGGGCGAGACGGAGAGTCTGGGGTCATGACACGGAACACGGAGAACCGGAAGCAGGAATTCCCCGCCGTACGCCCGATGCTGGTGACGAGCGGGACGGGAAAGACGGGTCGCCGGGTGGTGGAACGGCTGGCGGCGCGCGGGGTGCCCGTACGCGCCGGATCACGCCGCGGCGAGGTCCCCTTCGACTGGACGGACCCGTCGGGATGGGAGGCCGCGCTGAGCGGCGCGGACGCGGCGTACGTCGCGTACTACCCCGATCTGGCGGCGCCGGGCGCACCCGAGGCGATGACGGCGTTCGGGCAGATCGCCGGGCGGTGCGGGGTGCGGCGGCTGGTGCTGCTCTCGGGGCGGGGCGAACCGCAGGCCGTGGTCGCGGAGGAGGCCCTGCGCGCGGCTGCGGGTGACGCCGGACTCACGGTGGTGCGCTCGGCGTTCTTCGCGCAGAACTTCAGCGAGGGGGCCCTGCTCGACGGAGTGCTCGGTGGTGAACTGGCGTTCCCGGCGGCCGACTGTGCCGAGCCGTTCGTGGACGCCGACGACCTGGCCGATGTGGTGGTCGCCGCGCTCTGCGGGGACGTCGCCGCCTGCGTCGTCCACGAACTGACCGGCCCCCGGGCGCTGACCTTCGCCGAGGCCGCCGCCGAACTCACCGGTGCGACGGGGCGCGAGGTGCGGTACGTCCCGGTGACGGGCCACCGGTACGCGACGATGCTGGCGGAGTACGGCGTCCCCGAGGCCGAAGCGGGCTTCCTGGCCGGGCTGTTCACGTTCCTGCTGGACGGACACAACACACCGGTGACCGACGGGGTGAAGCAGGCGCTGGGCCGCGACCCGAAGCCGTTCGGCGCCTTCGCCGCCGAGGCGGCGCGGGACGGCGCCTGGGACGCGTAGCCGGCGTCCGACGGCGAACGGCGCGGCGCCGCCCGCAGGGGTCACCGCGATCGCCGGCAGTCAGCACACGCCCTACCGGCGGCGGAACGCCATCAGCCGGTACTGCGGGTCCGCGCGCCGGCGGTCGGGCCCGGGCAGCGCGGTCAGGGCCTGTGCGAGCTGTTCGGCCGCCGCCCCGGGCAGGGCGAGGCGCGAGGTGAAGTACCCGCGCCGCACACCGTGTGCGGCGCTCAGCGGGGTGCGTCCCTGTCCGTGACCGCGGAACACGGCGCTGCCCACGGCGTCGAGACCGTGTGCGGCGCCGTACTCGATGATCCGCTCCGCCCCGTCGGACGGGCTCGGCGCCAGGTAAGGGGCGAACGCCTCGTCGATGTCACTGCCGACATCGTGTCCCGCGTCCTTGTCGACGGTGGTGACGAACACGCCGCCGGGCCGCAGCACCCGCGCCGCCTGCGCCACCACTGCCCGCGCGGCGCCCTCCTCGCGCAGCAGGTGCAGCAGCCAGACGGCCGTCACCGCGTCGAGCGCCGCCTCCGGCACGGGCAGCCGGCGCGCGTCGGCGAGCACCACGGCAGCGACGCGCTGCCGGGCGACACGGGCCATGCCGTGGGCGGCGTCGGAGCCGAACACCCGCAGCCCGGGGCGGCCGCCGGCGATCCGCTCGGTGACCAGTCCCGTACCGCAGCCGATGTCCAGCAGGGTGCGGGCGGTGTCCGGGACGAGGCCGAGCACCGCACCCGCGGCGGCCTCCGCCCGGGGCACGCCGCCGCGCGTGGCGTCGTAGACGGCTGCCTCGTCGTCGTAGTCCAGCATCCGGCCGACTGTACGCCACGGCCCGGTTCGCGCGGCGTGGAGGTTACGCCCGTAATGCCCGGCGGGCCACGGGGCCATAACGTGCCGTCATGGACCGGGAGTTGCGCCATCTGCGAACGGTGCGGTCCGGGCGCGGCGGGGCCCGGACATCGGCCGGTTCTTCGGCGACGGCCTCCCTGCCGGACGCCCCGACGACGGACACCTACGCATCCTGGTTCGGCGACCTGGACGGTACGTGCCATCGCCGACACCGGAAGCCTCACCGAGGCGGCCGCCGCTCTCGGGCCGGCGCAGCCTGCCCTGAGCGCGCGGCTGCGGCGAATCGAGAAGGCGCTCGGCGGTCCGTTGTTCGACCGGGATCACAGGGGTGCGCGGCCGACATCCCTGGGCGAACTGGTGCTGGAGCGGGCACGGGTGGTGCTGCCGGCGGTCAGCGAGCTCCAGGAGGAGGCGGTGCGGTTCGCCGACGCGTGGGGGCCCTGGAGCGGTTCCGGCTGGGCGGTACGCACGGTCTGCTGCCCGGCGGGCTGGACGACCGGCTGCCCCGGCGCACCCGGCGGCGCCGGTGTCCACGTACACCCCTGGCTCGCCGCGCATCCCCGCTTCGGTGCCGCGTCCTGACCCGCCGGGCGGGCGCTACTCCGCGCCGTGTCCGGAGGCGATCGCCTCGACCCTGGCGGCCAGGGCCAGGTCCTTCTCCGTGACCTTTCCGCCCGCGTCGTGGGAGTTCACGATCAGGGCGACCGTGTTGTATCCGAGCGTCAGGTCGGAGTGGTGGTTCAGCTCGTCCTGGATCCGGGCCACATGCACGGTGAGGCCGGTGGCGGCGAAATGCGAGGGGAGCCGGTAGGTGCGGGTGATCCGGTCCCCCTCCAGCGTCCAGCCGGGCAGGTCGCGCAGCCGGTTCTCGATCTCGTCCTTCGGCAGCGGTGCGGCGGGCATGCGATGGCTCCCTCAGTAGGGCCTTGCTGGTCAACGATGCCGGTGACGTTACGGTCTCGGTATGACAACTGTCGCGCTTGACACGGGGGTAGGGCCGCTGCTGCGCAGCTGGCGGGAGCGTCGCCGCATCAGCCAGCTCGAGCTCGCGCTCCGGGCCGATTCCTCGGCCCGCCACATCTCCTTCATCGAAACGGGCCGCTCACGCCCCAGCGAGGAGATGGTCCTGCGCCTGGCGGACCATCTGGACGTGCCCGTGAGGGAACGGAACGCCCTGCTGGTGGTCGCCGGATACGCGCCGCGCTTCACGGAGACCGCGCTCGACGACCCGGCGATGGGCGCGCTGCGCGAGGGCATGGACCGGTTGCTCCAGGGGTACGACCCGTACCCGGCGTTCGTCGTCGACGGCCTCTACACCGTGGTCGCCGCCAATCAGGGGATGACCCGCATGCTGGACGGGGTGGCGGAGCATCTGCTCGCCCCGCCGCTCAACGCGATGCGGCTCACTCTGCACCCGGAGGGGCTGGCCCCGCGGATCCGCAACCTGCGGGAGTGGCGGGCCGATCTGCTGGCCCAGATGGAGCGTCAGATCGCGCTGGTCCGTTCGGCGGAGCTGCGCGCACTGTACGAGGAGGTGGCGGGCTATCCCGTACCGGCGGAGGTGGCGGGCGACGCGGACCGGGCAGGGCCCTCCTCCTCGGTGCCCTTCGCCCTTCCCCTGGTGATCGAGCACGGCGGGCAGCTGCTCTCCTTCGTCGCGTCCATCGCCACGTTCAACACCCCGATGGACGTGACCGTCGCGGAGCTGGCCATCGAGACACTGCTGCCGGCCGACGCGGCCACGGCCGCTTACCTGCGGTCGCTCATCCACTGACGACGAGCAGCGCCCACAGGGCGTCGGCCCGGGCCGGGCCGGGTGCCGCGGCCGGCGCGCGTCGACCCCGTGCCGGTCGAACGGCACAGGGGCGACGCCACCGGCGCGAGGCAGCGCCGTGCGAACGTGCGTTACACACGCGCCCCGTTGTCGAGCGGATCCCGCCGCCCCGCCCCGGACTTCTTGCGCGGGGTGGGGGTGGGCGGCGGGGCCTTGACTGCGCGCTCCAGGAGGAGCGCGGCCGGGACAGCGGTCATGACCGACGAGTACGTCCCCACGAGGATGCCGATCAGCAGGGCGAGTGCGAAGTCCGCGAGGGAGTCGCCGCCCAGCACCGCCAGCGCGACGAGGATGAACAGGGCGCCCATACCGGTGTTGACGGTTCTGGGAACGGTCTGCAGGACGGCCCGGTTCGCCACGTCCGGGAGTGGCGTCCTGCGGGCCTTCGCCCACAGCTCCCGGACCCGGTCGAAGACCACGACCGAGTCGTTGACGGAGTACCCGATGACGGTGAGGAGCGCCGCCAGGAAGATGCCGTCGACGGTGCGTCCCAGCCAGGCGAAGGCGCCGACCAGAATGATGACGTCGTGGACGAGCGCCCCGACGGAGGCCACGGCGAACGTCCAGCGGAACCGGATCGCCAGATAGCCCAGTTGGACGAGCACGGCGATGGCCAGCGCGATCAGGGCGTTGCGCCGCAGTTCGTCGCCCAGGCTGGGCCCGATGAGCTCGTCGCGGACCTTGGTCGTCCCGCCGCCCTCCGCGGCGAGAGCGGAGCGCAGAGCGTGCTCCTCGTGGTTGTCGAGGTCTCCCGTGCGAACCGAGATGTCACCGGCGCCCGCCGTGGTGACCTCGGCGTCACCGAAGCCCGCGCCTGCCAGGGCGGTGCGCGCGCTCTCCACGTCGACGGGGCGGCTGGTGGCGTACTCGACGAGCCGGCCGCCGGTGAACTCGACGCCCAGGTTGACGCCGCGCACCAGGATGCCCGCCACCGCGACCGCGATCAGGACGGCGGAGACCAGCAGCCAGCGCCGCGGGGAGCGCATCAGCTGTGGGTCGCGGCGGTTGATCCAGGTCCGGACCCGGCCCGGGCTCGCGATGCCGTTGACGCCCCGGTAGTCGCTGACGAACCGGGAGCCGGCCGCCGTCTCGGTGAGGGCGCGGGCGATGACGAGCGCGGAGAACATCGACGCGAGGACGCCGATGCCGAGCGTGACACCGAAGCCCTTGACCGGTCCCGAGCCGAGGAAGAAGAGCAGCCCCGCCGCGATGAGCGTCGTCACGTTGGAGTCGGCGACGGCGCTCCAGGCGTGCCGGAACCCGGCGGTGAGCGAGGTGCGCAGCGACTTGCCCGGGCGGAGTGCGTGTTCCTCCCTGGCGCGTTCGAAGACGAGTACGTTCGCGTCGACCGCCATCCCGATGGCCAGGACGAACCCCGCGAGTCCGGGCAGGGTGAGAGTGACTCCGAGCGCGACCAGTGCGGCGTACGAGATCACTCCGTAGGCGCCTAGAGCCACGGCGGCGAGGGCGCCGAAGAGCCGGTAGACGACGGTGATGAACAGCGCCGTGGCCGCGGCGCCGATGAGGGCGGCGCGGGCGCTGGCGTCGATGGCGGCGGCGCCGAGCGTCGGGCCGACCGTCCGCTGCTCGACGATCTCCACGGGCACGGGCAGCGCTCCGCCCTGGATCAGCAGGGCGAGTTCACGGGCTTCGTCGGCGCTGAAGGAGCCGGTGATCCGAGTGGATCCGGAGGGCAGGCCGGTACCGCAGGCGACGGTCGGCGAGACCTGCGGCGAGGAGATCACCTTCTTGTCGAGGACGATGGCGACGCGGCGCCTCTCGTCCTGGACGGGGTGGCAGGCCGCGTCCCCGGTCAGCCGGGTCCAGTCCCGGCCGGCGTCCTTGTTGAAGCCGAGGGCGACGGACCATCCCGTGCCCTGCTGGGTGTCGAACGCGGCGGATGCCTCCTTGACTCCCGCGCCCGAGAGGGCGGCGGGGCCGAGGGCAAGGGTGCGGCCCTCCTCGTCGGGGAGGGTCAGCCCTTCGCCGGCCGGGGCGCCGGGATGCTGTACGGCGTGGAAGGTGAGCTGCGCGGTCCTGCCGATGACGTCGGCGGCCTCACGCGGGTCCTGGACGTCCGGGAGTTCGACGATGATCCGGTCCTCGCCGGAACGGGTCAGGGTCGGCTCCGTGACACCGAGCGAGTCGATGCGTTTGCGCAGCACCTCCAGGGTGCGGTCGGTGGTCTTACGGTCCGCCTTCGCGGTGCCGGAGTCCTTGGCCTGCAGCACCATACGGGTGCCGCCCTGGAGATCGAGGCCGAGTCTGGGGGACATGGTCAGCGTGATGAGCACGGAGACGAGCAGTACGGCCGCAGCCAGAACCGCCCGCACCATGGTGGCGCGGGTCATGTGTGTTTCCTCCGAGGGGCAGCCGCGCACGCCCCTCCCGGGTCACCCCGAAGGGCGCTGGGTCATGCCGGTTTCGAGGACACGGCCCAGAACGGTGGGAACGGCACGGATGTGTTGGGGGTAGGGACCGGTGAAAGGTCCCCGGGCCGGCGAACGGCGGCCCTCGGAGGCCCACGTACGCCGGGGAGCGCAGCAAGGCGACGGTCGGCGGCCTCGAAGCGCGGGACGGGCGCGGAGCCGGGGCCGGGCTGCGGAAGCGGGATCCCGGGCGGGAACGGTGACAGGGTGCCGGGGCCGGGCGGCGGAAGGAGCTGCGGGGCACGGGGGTGCTCTGCGGCGGCCCACGGTTGTGGCCCTGGGGCCGGTCCGGGACGGTGGACGCCCACGGCGGTGGCCGCGCCGGTGCGGAGGAGGTCGCGGCGGTCGCGGTCGCCGGATGGACGGCCGGCGGGGTGGGTCCGCGCGGTGCGGTCCGGGCGCTGGGAGCGGTCGGCGTGGGCGGCGGGCAGCCGGCTGTTTCCGGCGGGCCCTTCGGCGGTGGACGGCGGACCGGCCGGCGAGCGGGTGGGGAGCCCGGCTCCGGTGGCCGCGGGTGAGGCGCCCGCGACGGCGAGGACGGCGAGGAGCAGCGCGGCGAGGAACTGCCGGGCCGCCGCGGTGCGTCCGTGGGGCGCCGAGATGTCGGGCGTGCTCCCGCCGGGCGCGCTGCCCGGGGGCGGCCCCGGGAGGGGGGTCACCCGGATCGGCCGGGGATGGCCGGTGCCGCCGAGGCGTGGCGGAGCACGGAGCCGAGGATGAGTCCGGCACCGCGCACGACCGTGGTCGCCGGATCGTCCGTGAGGCGGACGGGGCTGCCGAGACGGAGGGCTATCCGGTTGGTGACGTCCGGGCGCAGCGCACCGCCTCCGGCGAGCAGGGGGCCCCTGCGCAGGGCTCCGAGCAGCGCGCCGTGCCGGTCCTGGTGCCACATGGCCATGACCATGTCGAGGACGGCCCGGACGACGTCGGTGGGTGGCTCACCTGGTTCCAGGTCGCTGGTACCCGTCTCGGCCAGGCGCGCGTCACGGACCCTTCCGTCGACCAGGAGGGTCGCCTCGGTCAGCTCGGCACCGATGTCGACGACGAGGAGCGGGCCGCCGTCCTGCGGTCCGGCACAGGCGGCAGCGGCTCTGGCACTGTCAAGGACGATGACGCTCGACGGGCCGAGCGCGGTGAGCAGGTCCCGGGCGGCGGCGCGGTGTCCGGATCCGGCGAGGACGGGGTGGCTGAGGACGATCACCGTGTCGCTGCGGTCGGCGCCCAGGGCCCTGTCGGCGATCCGGCCGAGCATCCGGCCGCAGGAGTCCGCGTCGACGATGCGTCCACGGCGGACCGGACGGCCGCCGTGGCCGTACTCACCGGCCGGGTCGGAGCCGGTGTCCGCGACGACGCCCTGGCCGGGGACCCAGGCGCGCGTGCGCGAACTGCCGAGGTCGAGCGCGAGCCCGCGGGTGAGGCCCCGGTGCTGCGGAAGCTGCCGGTGAACGGAACGAGTCGGTCGCTGTCCCTCGCGCAAAGAACGCATCGCCCCTCACCCCCGGCCTGCTACGGCGGCCGTTCACACACCCATTGACACGCTGATAGCGAGGCATGGCCGAACCCTCACTATGCAATAGGGAGGCAAAGAAAGCCACTCCCTCACCGAATCGAAGGACGGGGTGATGCGCGAGGCGTCAACGGTTCCCCCACCTCCTCAGCACGGCCCGCCTCCTTGTCCGCACCGCGCGCCCGCCTCCGGCGACAGGAGACACGGCCCCCGAGCACCTCAGCCGCCCGAGGCACCGCCGCCCGACTCGCCGGACGCACGGCCGCCCGGCTCCTCCCCCGCCCCCCGAGGCACCGCCTCAGCCCGCCCGACGCACGGCCCCGCCCCGGCCGCCGGACACACCACGCTTCCGGCGGCCGCATGCTCACACCTCGGCCGGCAGGAACTCCGCGATCAGCGCGGCGAACTCCTCTGGGGCGGCGATCCGCACTCCCAGGTCCTCCGCCTTGGTGCGCTTGGAGCCGGCCTTCTCACCGGCCACCAGGAGTGTGGTGCGCTTGGAAACGCTGGAGGAGGACTTCCCGCCGGCGCGCTCGATCAGCTCGTTCATCTGATTGCGCGACAGCTTCTCCAGCGCACCCGTCATCGCTCCGGTGACCACCACGGTCATGCCGTCCAGCGGCCCCCCGTCCCCGCCCCCGCCCTCGACCGCCTCGCTCTCCACACCCGGCTCCGGCGGCGGCGTCGCCCCCGGCTCGGTCATGGTGACCCCGGCTGCCACGAGCTTCTCGATCAGCGGCGCAAGCTCCGCCAGCTCGGCGACGACGCCTGCGGCCTTCTCCTTGCCGATGCCGTCCACCCGCTGGAGCGTCTCCACGTCGGCGGCTCTGATCCGGTCCATGTCCGCGAAGTAGCGGGCGATCCGCCGAGACATGGAACGCCCGGTGCCGCGCACCCCGAGGGCGCAGAAGACCCGGGAGAGCGGCTGGGCGCGCGCCGCCTCGATCGCGGCCAGCAGATTGTCGGTGCTGGTCTCGCCCATCCGCTCCAGCGCGAGCAACTGCTCGCGCTCCAGGGTGAACAGATCGGCGAAGTCCGCCACGAGGCCGGCGTCGACGAGCTGGACCACCCGCGTCGCTCCGAGGCCTTCGATGTCGAGCTGGTCGCGTCCTGCCGCGTACGAGATGGAGGCCACCAGCCGGCAGTCGCGTCCACGGACGCAGCGCCAGCGCTGCTCGCTGGTGTCGATCTCGGAACCGCACTGCGGACACGCTTCGGGGAAGTCGACCGGCTTCTCGTCGCCCGTCCGCAGGTGGGCGACGGGGGCCTCGATACGGGGAATGATGTCGCCCGCCTTGTAGACCATCACGTGGTCGCCGATCCGCAGGTCACGGCGGGTGATGTCGGCCGGGTTGTGCAGGGTGGCGTAGCTGACGGTCGATCCGTCGATCTCGACCGGCTCCAGCACGGCGCGCGGCGCGATGATGCCGGTACGGCCCACATTCCACTCGACGCCGAGCAGCCGGGTGACCTTCTCGACGGCCGGCAGCTTGTACGCGATGGCCCAGCGCGGCGCCCGGGTGCCCGAGCCCGCGTCGCGCTGGTCGGCGGCGAGGTCCGCCTTGATGACGATGCCGTCGATACCGAAGGGCAACGAGGCGCGCAGCGAGGCGACTTCCTCGACCCGTGCCTGGACTTCCCCGACGGTGGTGACGGTACGCGGCGCGACCGCCGTGTCCGCCGCGGTGTGCACCCCGAGGCCCGCGACCCGTTCGAGGGTTTCGCTGTGGGGCAGCTCGGCCAGCGTGGCGGTGAGCTCGCCGGAGTCGGGCAGCGCGAGGGCGCCGTACGCGAAGAACGTCATCTCCACCGTGTAGGGCCGGTCCTTGGCGCGCAGGGTGCCCGCAGCGCCGTTGCGCGCGTTGGCGAAGGGCGCGCCGCCGTGTTCGGTGCGCAGCGTGTTGGCCTGCTCGAACTGCTCGGCCGTCATCAGGATCTCGCCGCGCATCTCGATCGTCGCCGGCTCGGCGAGCTGCCGGGGCAGTCCGACGACGGTGCCGATCGCGTGCGACACGTCCTCGCCGGCCGTGCCGTCGCCACGCGTGATCAACTGCTCCAGTCGCCCGGCGCGGTAACGGGCCGCGACCGCGAGGCCGTCGAGCTTCGGCTCGACGCTCCAGGCGGTGACCGGCCGCCCGATCCGGCGCTCCAGGGAGGTGGTCCAGGTGGCGAACTGCTCGGCCGAGAAGACGTTGTCCAGGGAGAGCATCGGGACCGTGTGCGGCACGTCCCCGACCGCGACGCCACCGGCCACCTTGCCGGTCGGCGACTCGGCCAGCACATCCTGCGGGTGGTCCTGCTCGTATGCGGCGATCCCGCGCGCCAGCCGGTCGTACGCATCGTCGTCGAGCGTGCTCTCGCCCGTGGCGTAGTACGCGGCGGCGGCCTGCGACGCTTCTTCGACCGCGGCGGCGTAGGCAGCGGTATCGGCGAGCACAACAGCTGAGTTCGTCATGCCCCCATCCTGCCGCCCACCACTGACAACGCCCTGGTGGCGAGCGGCTGACAGCGCTCCCGAGCTGCCTCCGGCCGCCGCCCGTCCCTGAGCATCACCCTGCCTCGGAACCCAGCTTGAGAGAGCGCTCTCCCACCGCATGGATACCTCAACCAGGTTCAAAGGAAAGCAAATTGCAGGTCTGCGGTCTCTATTGACATGCCCGGAACACACTTCTACGTTCCTTCGAGAGAGCGCTCTCTCGCATGGTCAAGGAACCCCACTTCCCCCGAACAGGAGTGCCGTGCTCATCTTCCGTCGCCGACCCCCCGGCGAAGACAGCCACCGCAGAACTTCTCCGTCCCGGCGCTACCGCACCGCGGCGCTCGTCGCCGCCGCGCTCGCCCTGTCCTTCCTCCAGGCCACCAACGGCAACGCGTCGGCCGGGCCCGCGACGGCCGCCGCGATCCCGAACGCCCCGAAGGCGGCCGCCGACGTCGTCCGGGTGGCCGAGTTCCTCGCCGAGTGCCCCTACACCCACCGGGCCCCCGACGACCCGATCGTCTTCCCCGGCCTGCCCGGGGCCTCCCACATGCACAGCTTCTTCGGCAACGACTCGACCAACGGCAACTCCGACCTCGCCTCGCTGGAGAGGGCCAGGACCAGTTGCGCCCCCGACACGGACCTGTCGTCCTACTGGGTGCCGACCCTGTACGACGGAACCAAGGAGGTCGAACCCACCGGCACGACCTTCTACTACCTGGGCGAAGGGGTCCGGGACGACGTCATCCGGCGGATCCAGCCCTTCCCCCGCGGTCTGCGCATCGTCGCGGGGAACGCGAAGGCGACCGGGCCCGACGACAACACGATCTCGCGCTGGTCGTGCCTGCACCACGGGGAGGTCAACCCGTCCCACAACTTCGTGAACTGTCCGGCGGGCGCCATGCTGGAGTCGTATCTGGACTTCCCCCAGTGCTGGAACGGCAGGGACCTCGACTCGGCCGACCACAAGAGCCACATGGCGTACCCGGTCGGCGGTGACTGCCCGTCGACCCACCCGGTGCCGGTTCCCAAACTCCGCCAGGTGCTGCGGTATCCCGTCAACGGCGACCCGGCGCGCCTCCGGCTGGCGTCCGGTCCCGGTTACACGATGCACGGCGACTTCTTCAACGTGTGGCCCGAGGCCGAGATGGCTCAGCGCGTCCGCGACTGCATCAACGCCATCGTGAAGTGCGGGGCCGACGGCACCCCCTGACCGCCCGGAACCCGTCCGATGCCCGCCCGGGGCCCCAGGCCCCGGACGGGCCCTTCCCCGAGGACCTCGTGATGAAGGCGGCCCGCACCACAGCAGCGCTGCCCCTGCTTCTCCTCCTGGCCGGCTGCGCCGCCCCGGCGGAATCCGAGCACCCGGCCCGGCCGAGCCCCGCACCATCCGCTCCGCCGCTCCGTGTCCCGGCCGATCCGACGGACGCCGCCTGGGTCCAGCTGATGACACCGATGAACGAACAGGCCGTCGCGCTGCTGACACTCGCCGCGAACAGCACCGGGGACCCGCGTGTACGGAGTTGGGCGGCCGGCCTGAGAATCGCGCAGAACGACGAACTCGCGCGGCTGCGACCGCTGTTGTCCCGAATGGGGCTGCCGGACACCAATGTGCACGAGGGTCACGACATGCCGGGCATGGTCACGGAGCGCGATCTCGAACGGGCCCGCACCCTCGACGGCGGCGCCCTCGACCGCTTTCTCGTGGCGCAGATCCGTGACCATCTGAGCCAGTCCGCGCAGGTGTCGCGCTCCGAGACGCAGGCCGGCACCCGCCCCGACGCCAGGCGTCTCGCCGCCGCCCTCGTCTCGGCCCGCCGAGCCGAACTCGACCGGCTCCCGGGCCTGTCGAAGAGCGCGCCCTGATGTCCCGGCCGACGTACGCCCCGGGCCTCCACGGCCGTTTCCGCACCGCTCGTACCACCCGGTATAAAGACAGCATGACTGCCGACGTGCCCCAGCCCGCCCGTCCCGCCACGCTGGAGGACGTCGCCACGGTGGCCGGGGTGTCACGGGCGACGGTGTCCCGGGTGATCAACGGGGCGACCACCGTGGACCCGGTGCTGCGGCGGATGGTGGAGGAGGCCGTCGGCACCACCGGTTATGTGCCCAACCGTGCCGCCCGCTCGCTGGTGACCCGGCGCACCGACTCGATCGCGCTCGTCGTCTCCGAACGGGAGCGGCGCACCGTGTCCGAGCCGTTCATCGGGCGGATGTTCTCCGATCCTTACTTCGGGCGAGTGGTCAGCGGACTACTGGAGGTCCTGCGCCCGGCGGGCATCCAACTGGTGCTGATGCTGGCCGACGACCAGGAGTCCCGGGACCAGTTGCTGTCCTACCTGCGTCACGGGCATGTCGACGGGGTGGTGCTGATCTCGTCGCACGCCGAGGATCCGCTCCCGGGGCTGCTGTACGACACGCGGCTGCCCGCCGTGCTCGCAGGGCAGCCCCGCAGGCCGACGCCGATCACCTATGTGGAGGCGGACCAGCGGGCCGGGGCCCGGCTGGCGGCCGATCACCTGGCCTCGCTGGGCCGTTGCCGGATCGGCACCGTGTCCGGCCCGCAGGACATGCCGGCCGGTCAGGCACGGCTCACCGGTTTCCTGGACGCGCTCGCCTCGCACGGCATCCGGGACGTGGCGGCCGCGGAGGGCGACTTCACTCATGCGGGCGGCGCGGCGGCGATGCGGCGGCTGCTCGCGGACCGGCCGGACCTGGACGGCGTCTTCATCGCGTCGGACCTGATGGCTCTGGGCGCCGTTCCGGTGCTGCAGCGGGCCGGCAAGGACGTGCCCGGCGATGTCGCCCTCGTCGGCTTCGACGACAGCAGCGCGGCCCTGGCCTGCGATCCACCGCTGACCACCGTGCGGCAGCCGGTGGAGGAGATGTCCGCGGAGATGGCGCGGCTGTTGCTGAGGCAGATCGGCAAGCCGGGGCCGCCGGCGCCCTCGGTGATCTTCCATCCGACGCTGGTCCGGCGCCGGTCGGCCTGACCGGAGCACCCGGGGTGGTCAGCCCCGCGCTCCGGTGCCCGCATCCCTCTCCCTGCCGGGGCCGCGGAGTCCGTCACCGCCACCCCGCACGGTCCCCCGCCCCGTCCGGCGGCTCGGCCTGCCCTCCCGCCCCACCGGCACCTGCGGCCCCGAGACCTCGCGCAGCCAGCGCCTCAGGACCCGGTGCACGGCCTCCGCGCCGATCAGTTCGGCCGCCTGTTCCCCGCCTTCGGCGGCGGACGCGTACAGGGGGTCCGTCATTCCGGGCGGCCAGAGCAGGAAGGGCCGGGACTGCTCCCCGCCCAGGCCGCCGTGGGAGCCGATCTGCTCCTCGAAGGCGTGCACCGTGCCGGTCTCGGGGTCGTACATCGAGTTGACCATCACATCGGCGACGTGCGGGAACGTGTCGGTGCGCCGGACCGCATCGGCCGCGCCCGGGCCGAAGGGGGCCAGCGGGCCCTGTCCGTCCTTCAGTTCCGCCACCGGGATCCGCGCGCCGTCGCGCCCCAGCACCACCGATCCGTCGCGCTCGCTGCGGACGAGGAGGAAGCCGATTCCGGGGTGGTTGGCGAGCGTGCCGAGCAGGGCGGGGTGTCGGCGGTCGAGCTGTTCCTGCGAGGCGCGGCCGTCGATGTCGGGGAAGGAGATCAGGCCGAGGTTGCCTGAGGCGAGGACGACCGGCTCCGAGGCCTTCGCCACCTGCTTCTCCTCACCTGCGGCGACCGGGCGGTGGAGCGCGATCCGGACCGCGTCGCGTGCCTCGGAGCCGCTCCGGGTGCTCTGGGCCCTGCGGGGCACGGGCAGCCCGCTGCCCGCACGCACCAGGTCCTTGAGCGTCAGCCCGTACGCTCCGGCGAAGGTCTCCCCGGGGCTCTGGCCGTGGTCGGACAGGAGCACGATGCGGTAGTCACGCGGGGTGTGTTCGACGACCTCGGCGATCAGCGCGAGTGAGCGGTCCAGCCGGGCGAGGACCTTCTCGGCGTCCCGGCTGCGCGGCCCCGAGTGGTGGGCCACTTCGTCGTAGGCGACGAGATCGGCGTAGACGGCGGTCCGTCCGGCGAACATGTCCCCCATGACGGCGGCGACCACCACATCGCGTTCGACGACGGTCGCGAAGGCCCGGATGAAGGGGTAGAGCCCGCCGCGCTTGATCCGGGGCGTCTCCTTGCGGATCCGGGCCCGGGTCGACTGTCCGATCTCGCGCCCCACCTCGGCGACGAACGAGAGCGCGGTACGGACGGCGTTGGCGGGGTCGGAGAAGTAGGCGAAGTAGCCGGCCCTGGAGCGGCGCCCCTTGCCACGCCGGGCGGCCATCGACAGGACGAGGGCGAGCTGGTCGGCGCCGCCGCTGAAGAGGTTGCCGCGGCTGGCGCCGTCGAGGGTGAGCAGTCCGCCGTCACGCGTGCGCACGATGGCGCGGCGCTGCAGCTCGAGGGCGCTGGCCGGTCTGCTGGAGACCATGACGTCGCCGGTCTCCTTCTCGTACCAGCGGAAGGCGGGGACGTCGTGGTTGCTGCCGTGCAGGATGCCGAGCTGGCTGGCCCCGGTCTGGCTGGACCAGTCGGTACGCCACGGGAGGAGGCGGTGGCCCTCGGTGCCGGCCAGCCAGTGGGCGACGGTCGGCATGACCCCGTCGGCGGCGGCCTGCGCGAGGACGTCGTGGCCTACGCCGTCGAGCTGGATGAAGACGGTGCCGGGCGGCCCTTCGCCGTCCGCACCGCCCGTGCCGCTGCGGCGGCGACGGCGTTCGGCCAGGCGCGAGAGCCTGCGGCGGTAGGCGTTGTCGTCCCTGACCGCGAGTGCCGTGGAGGTGGCGGAAGCGACGGCGGACATGACGGCCGCGACGACGACGGCCGTCTCCGGGGCGGCGACACCCCGTCCGTCCGGGATGAGCCGCAGCGCGATCAGGAGCAGCGAGCCGTTGAGGAAGAAGACCAGCATGCCGAGGACGAGGGCCGGCACGATGAGCAGGGCCCGTACGAGAACGGGCCAGACCAGCGCCGAGAGCAGGCCGAACGCGCCCGCGCCCCATGCCGCCGTGAAAGCGGTCTTGGTCACGCTGTCGCCGTCGTCCGACTGGAGCTGGAAGTCCGGCAGAATCCCGGCGAGCGCCAGCATCGTGAGCGTCGAGACCGCCCACACCAGGATCACTCGCATCAGGGCGCTACCGGCTCTTCGCCATCGCCCGTCACCCACGCCGCTGCCACCTCACGTCCGGGCCCGCCGTTCCGAGCCCTGCCCCAGCCTTTCACAGCGGGCCCGGCGCTCGGCGCCGCCGTGAGCGGTGGGCCCGCTGGTCAGCAGCCGTCGTACCCGGCGGTCGGCATGGAGAGTCTGCGATGCACGCTGGCTTTGGTGCGGGAGCTGTACTGCGGTTCGTCGAGGCCGGCGATCTCCAGGCGTACGCCGCGCCGCTCGCACTCCGCGGCGAACTGCGGCACCGAGGCGATGGCGCGGGCGAGTACCCGGTCGGTGGGGGCGACGAAGAGTTCGACCTCACCGCCCTCGACGTCTGCCCAGAGCGCGTGGTGGTCGGGGCGCAGTCCGTAGAAGCGCAGTTGCCGGGTGACGACGTAGCCCTGGTCGGCGGCCCACCGGGCGCACATGGCGTGCTGGCTGCGGGTGTCCACGAGGAACGGATCGCTGTCGAGTTCCTCCAGCGGCGTGAGACTGGCGATGGCCGCCACCCGTACGTCCCCCATGACCGGTCCCCCGTGCTAGGCGTTCTCCGACCCTACCGGCCGGATTCCCGTACCTGAAGGCGCACGTCAGGGCGGGAAGGGGCGCTCGAGAGCGCCCGGGCGCGCCGGGGAGGCCCCGGAGGGGGCCGTCCGCCCCGTAGGCTCGTCGGCAGGTCCGGAGAACAGGAGGCGGCTGGTGCCGGTGGAGATCACCTGGTGGGGTCATGCCACCTGCACGATCGAGGACTCCGGTGTGCGGGTCCTGACCGACCCGCTCTTCGTACGGCGCTTCGCGCATCTGCGCCGGCGGCGCGGTGAGCTGCCCGGCCCGGCGGCCGCGGTCGCCGATGTCGTGCTGATCTCGCATCTGCACTCCGACCATCTGCACCTTCCGTCCCTGGCCCGCATCGCCCCGGGCGCCCGGCTGGTCGTCCCCCTGGGGGCTGTCCGGGCGGTGCCGGGGCTCCGGGTGCTGCGCCGGATGCGCGGGCTGCGGATCACCGAGGTGGCGGCGGGCGACGAGGTGCGCGTCGGCGAGGTGCGCGTCAGGGCCGTGCCGGCGCTGCACGACGGGCGGCGCCTCCCGGTCGGCCCGCACCGCTCCCCCGCGCTCGGTTACGTCGTCGAGGGCGAGGCACGCACGTACTTCGCCGGGGACACCGGGCTCTTCGACGACATGGCGCACGCGGTCGGTCCGGTGGACGTGGCCCTGCTGCCGGTCGGCGGATGGGGGCCGTACCTGGGCCACAGTCACCTCGACGCGACGCGTGCCGCCGAGGCGCTGGCCCGCATCGCGCCGCGGGCCGCGGTGCCGGTGCACTACGGCACGTACTGGCCCATCGGGATGGACGCGGTCCGGCCCCACGAGTTCCACTCGCCGGGTGACGAGTTCGTGCGCCAGGCGGCGCTGCGGGCTCCCGGGGTGGCGGTGCACCGGCTGGAGCACGGCGAGCACGTGCGGCCGGGAGCCACCGGGTGATACACGAGTTCCTCGGACGGACGGTGCTGCTGCCGCCGGAGTCGACGCAGCAGGCGGTCGGCTACCCCTCGCTGTTCCTCCTGGTCGCGCTCGGCGCCCTGGTGCCGGTGGTGCCGACGGGTGCGCTGGTGAGCTCGGCGGCCGTGGTGGCCGTTCACCGGTCGTCGCCGTTCGCGCTGCTGATCGTGTTCGTGGTGGCGTCGTCCGCGGCGTTCCTCGGGGACATCTGCCTGTACTGGCTGGGGCAGCGCGGGGTGCGGTCGAAGAACGGTTCCAAGTGGCTGCGGGCGATCAGCGACCGGGCCGCGCCCGAGCGGCTCGCGCAGGCGCAGCAGAAGCTCGACGAGCACGGGGTGATGGTGCTGGTGCTGTCCCGGCTGGTGCCGGCAGGGCGGATCCCGGTGATGCTGGCGTGTCTGCTGAGCCGGATGCCGCTCAAGCGGTTCGCGCGGGGCGATGTGCCGGCCTGTCTGGCCTGGGCCGCCACGTATCAGCTGATCGGGATCCTGGGCGGCTCCCTGTTCCCGGAGCCGTGGCAGGGCGTGGTGGCGGCGGTGGGCCTGACGCTGCTCATCAGCGGGGCGCCGGCGCTGTGGCACCGGTTGCGCGCCTGGTCCGGGCGGTGACTGGGGTCCGGGTCAGCCGCTGACCGCACGCGGTTCGCTCGTGGTGTCGAGGACGCGCGAGCCGCCGATCGGCAGGTCCCAGAGCCGCTCGCGCGGGTGGCCGGCCCGTCGCCACGCGGTGCGCAGCCGGGTGAGGGGTTCGAGTACGGGTTCCGCGGACAGCAGGAAGGTCGCCCAGTGCATGGGCGCCATGGCGCGGGCGCCGAGATCCTCGTACGCCTGCACCGCCTCCTCCGGGTCCGCGTGCACGTCGGCCAGCCACCAGCGCGGCTCGTACGCCCCGATGGGCAGCAGGGCGAGATCGATGCCGGGGTGGCGGCGGCCGATCTCGGTGAACCAGTGGCCGTATCCGGTGTCGCCGGCGAAGTAGATCCGCCCTCCCCTGCCGGGTCCGGCGGTGTCCTCGATCACCCAGCCGCCCCACAGCGAGCGGCAGGTGTCGGTGAGGGTGCGCTTGGACCAGTGGTGCGAGGGCACGAAGTCGAAGCGGACGCCGTCCAGTTCCGCCGACTCCCACCAGTCGAGCTCGGTGACGCAGCCGAAGCCGCGGCGGCGGCACCAGCGGCCCAGGCCGGCCGGGACGAACAGCGGGGTGTGCCGGGGCAGCCGGCGCAGGGTGGGTGCGTCGAGATGGTCGTAGTGGTTGTGGCTGATGATGACGGCGTCGACCCTCGGCAGGTCCTCCCAGCGCACGCCGACGGGGGTGATCCGCGCCGGGGTGCCGAGGATGCGGCGGGACCAGACGGGGTCCGCGAGCACGGTCAGTCCGCCGGTACGGATGATCCAGCTGGCGTGACCGGCCCAGGTGACGCAACTGGTTCCGGCGGGGGTGGGGGGCAGCGGCTCGGGGGCGTACGGCAGCCGGTGGATGCCGCGCAGACCCTCGGCGTTGGGCCGGATGGAGTGTTCTCGGGCCAGCCGGGACATGCCCGCCATGCCGGGGAGGGGCGCGGTGAGCCGGTCGGCGAAGCTGCCGGGCCAGGACCTCACCTCTCCGAGAGGACGCGGGGCGACCACCTCACCGCAGGTCACACGGCGCGGGTCCCGGGCGAGGGAGCGCTCAGTCTGTTCCGTCATCGAGGACTCCCGTCTCGGAGAGCGTCGGCGCAGCGTGTCAGCGAAGTTCGTCGAGGGCTGCCCGGAACATGCTCAGCGCTGCCGCGACATGCGGCAATTCGAGGGGTTCCGCAGCGGTGAGGGACTCCGTCTGCTGCCGCGGGGTCGATCCGAGCAGCGCTCCGGTGCCCAGCCGCACCCGCAACGCGCCCAGTTCGTCGCCGAACCGGTGGCCGCCGGGGGCGGGGGCACCGAGCCGGTCCGAGAGGTACTCCTCCAGCTCCAGCGAGTCCGTGACCCCGCGGGCGGCGAGCCGGGAGCGCAGCGGGCCGAGGTCCGCGTACAGATGACGGCCGGCCTGCGGGGGCCGGGCCAGCGCGCCGGAGGCGAGGACCGCCCGGTGGGCCTCCGCGGCGACCCGGGCCTGGAGGGCCGCGGCCCGGCGGACGCGTTCGATGACGGCGTCCGGTTCGCGCAGCGCATGGGCGGCCGCCGCCGCGACCGGGCCCGCGACGAGGGCGCCGAGCGCGGTGAGAACGTCGAGCGTACGGGCGTGGCGCACCGCCGAGCGCTCGGTGTCCGGGAACCGGGCGACGGCGACCGGCCAGGCCGACGGGGTCAGCGCACCCGCCAGGTCGGAGACGACCGTCACGTCGTCGGGGCACATCTCGGCCGGGCTGAGCAGCACCGTGTCGTGCGGCCTGTGCAGGGTGTCGCGCCAGGTCTCGTCGCTGACGATGTGCAGCCCCTCGGCGACGGCCGCCTCGCACGCCTCACGCACCAGTTCCGGCGGGGCGACCGTGGCGGTGGGGTCGTCCACCACCGAGATCAGCAGCAGCCGTGGTCGTCCCCCCTCGGCGCGCACCCGGCGCACGGTCTCCAGGAGCGCGTACGGGTCGGGCACGCCTCCGCACTCGGCGGGGGTCGGGACCTGGTAGGCGGGCCTGCCCAGCAGCCGGGCCTGCGGGATCCAGGAGGCGGGGCAGGGACGCGGCACCAGTACGTCGCCGCCGTGCGCGGCGATCAGGGCGAGCACCAGCGGCGAGGTGCCGGGCGCGGCGGCGATGTGTTCGGGACCGCCGCGCAGGCCGCGCCGGTCCCAGTAGGCGCGGGCCGCCTCGCGCAGGGACGCCGAGCCGCCCGCAGGTTCGGGCTCGCCGCCGGCCGCGGCGGCGGCGAGGACCTCGGCGAGTTCGGGCAGGACCGGCAGCCCGGGGTCCGGTGCGGGAGGCCCGTACCGTACGGGCCCGCGGTCCTCCCGGACCCCGGGCGCGCCGTGCCCCTGACGTCCGGTCCGCTCCCGGCCCATCCGGGCCTCCTTCGCCGCCGCTCGGTCACCGTGCCCGTCGCCCGGGCCGTGTCCGCCCCTTTATACGAGGGAATGGAGCGGGGCGCCTGCGCTACCGCGAAGCCGTCCGGACGGCCGTAGCACGACCTCGCCGAGGACGCCCGACGGGCGCGGGAACCGCACCGCACCGCGACGGCCCCATTGACACTCGCCCCGCCGCGTCATTACGGTCACGCCAGGATTTCGAACGAGTGCCGAAATATCGAACAAGACGAGGGGCAACTCCCGTGCGTATCACCGGAATCAGCACACATGTGGTCGGAACACCCTGGCGCAACCTCACCTATGTGCAGGTCCATACCGACGAGGGCCTCACCGGCGTGGGTGAGACCCGGATGCTCGGCCGCACCGACGCGCTCATCGGCTACCTGCGCGAGGCGGAGGCCAACCACATCTCCGGTTCGGACCCGTTCGCCGTCGAGGACCTGGTACGCCGGATGAAGTACGGCGACTACGGGCGGGCCGGCGAGATCGTGATGTCCGGCATCGCGGTCGTCGAGATGGCCTGCTGGGACATCAAGGGCAAGGCGCTCGGCGTCCCGGTGTGGCAGCTGCTCGGCGGGAAGGTCACCGACCGCGTCAAGGCGTACGCCAACGGCTGGTACACCACCGAGAGGACCCCGGAGGCCTACCACAAGGCCGCCTCGGCAGTCGTCGCGCGCGGCTACCGGGCCCTGAAGATCGACCCGTTCGGTACGGGCCACTTCGAGCTGGGCCAGGAGGAGACCCGCTACTCCGTGTCGCTCATCGAGGCGGTGCGGGACGCCATCGGCCCGGACACCGAGCTGATGCTGGAGATGCACGGCCGCTTCAGCCCCTCCACGGCGGTGCGGATCGCCCACGAGATGGCCCCCTTCCGCCCGGCCTGGCTGGAGGAGCCGGTGCCGCCGGAGAACCTCAAGGCCCTCGCCAAGGTGGCGGCCAAGGTCGACATGCCGATCGCGACGGGCGAGCGCATCCACGACCGCATCGAGTTCCGCGAGCTCTTCGAGTCGCAGGCCGCAGACATCATCCAGCCGGACGTCGGCCACATCGGCGGCATCCTGGAGACCCGGAAGCTCGCCGCCACGGCGGAGACCCACTACACACTGATCGCCCCGCACAACGTCGGCGGCTCGGTGCTGACAGCGGCCAGCCTCCAGGTCGCGGGCTGCACACCCAACTTCAAGATTCTCGAGCACTTCAACGACTTCGCGGACGCCGACATCAAGAAGGTCGTCCGCGGCGCCCCCCAGGTCGACCCCGTGACCGGCTGCTTCGAGCTCTCCGACGCCCCCGGTCTCGGTGTCGAGCTCGATGTGGACGCGGCCGCCGAATTCCCGCAGCAGCAGGCCCGGTTCGACCTGTGGGCCGACGGCTGGGAGAAGAGGCAGCCCAAGTGAGCGGACAGGCCGCCCGCTCGCGGGCGATCACCATCGACCGGCCGGGCGAGCACCGGCTGACGGACGGACCCGTCATGGAACCCGGCCCGGGCGAGGTCCGGGTCCGGGTGGCCGCCGCCGGGATCTGCATGAGCGACCGCGAGGTGTACGACGGCCATCGCGACCCGCAGTACGTGCGCTACCCGGTGGTGCCCGGCCACGAGTGGTCGGGCACCGTGGAGGCCGTGGGCGCGGGCGTCGACCCCGCCCTGACCGGTCGGCGCACGGTCGCCGAGGGGTTCCGTTCCTGCGGGAGCTGCGAACGGTGCCGCACCGGTGAGACCTCGCTCTGCACGGCGGGGTACGACGAGACGGGCTTCACCCGGCCCGGGGCGTTCGCCGACCATGTCGTGGTGCCCGCACGGCTGTTGCACCCGCTGGCCGACGACGCGGACCTGCGCGCCGCCGCACTCCTGGAGCCGGCGGCCGTGGTCGCCGCGGCCGTGCGGGCCGGTTCGCCGGAGCCGGGCGAGCGGATCGCGGTCGTGGGTGCGGGAACGCTCGGGCTGCTCGCGGTCCAGCTGCTCGCCGCGGTGTCCCCCGGTGAGCTCACGGTGATCGATCCGAGGGAGGAGCGGGCGCGCCAGGCACTGCGCTTCGGGGCGAGCGAGGCCCTGGCGCCCGAAGAGGCCGCGCAGGTGCACGGCCGGTACGACCTGGTGGTGGAGACGGCCGGGGCCGCGACCACCGCGGCCGACGCCTGCCTGCTCGCGCGGCGCGGGGGCCGGGTCGTGCTCACGGGGATGTTCGCGCAGGGGGCCGTCGGCATCGACCCGGTGCACCTGTCGCTGAGCCAGCTCACGGTGCGCAGTGTGTTCGGGGCGTCCTCCGCTTCCTGGTCGTACGCGGTGCGGGCGTTCACCGCGGGACTGCTCGATCCGGCAGCGCTGATCACGCACGAGTACCCGCTGGAGCGGTTCGCGGAGGCCGTCGCACTGGTCGGGGGCGGTGGCACGGGGACGGGCAAGGTGCTGATGCGTCCCTGAGGGCCGTCCCGCAATTCCTGGCGGGACAGCCCTTCGGCCGTGCCCGATCCCCTGCGCGGGTGGCCGCTCTCCCCGCCGCCCCTTCACCCGAACCTCGTCCGACCCACCGAACACGAAAGGTCGCTCATGACCTCCGTATCCCCTGCCCGTACCGGAGTCCGGCGACCGGGCGAGCCCGCGCTCAGCGCGCTCGGGCTCGGCGCCCCCGCCGCAGACCCGGCCGACACGTCCCCGCACACCTTTCCCGACGGCGGCACATGGCGGACCGAGATCCCGTCCGTGGAGGGGCCCGAGGCGCTGTCCGTCGTCCTGAAGGAGAGCGCGCGGCTCGACGTCCCCGTCCACCGGATCAGTCAGGGCAGCGGTGTCTGGATGCTCGGTGACGCCGAGATCACCGACATGGTCGAGGGCTGCGCCGAACGCGGTATCGAGCTCTGCCTGTTCACCGGCCCGCGCGGCAGCTGGGACACGGGAGCCTCGTTCCGCACCGATTCGGGCGGGGCCGGGTTGCGCGCCCGTGGCCATGACGCCCTGGCCGGCTGCGTCGAGGACGCTCTGCGGGCTGCCGAGCTGGGCGTGAAGTGCCTGCTGGTGGCGGACGAGGGAGTGCTGTGGACGCTGCACCGGCTGCGCGAGCAGGGCGTGCTGCCCGCCGACACGACGTTCAAGGTGTCCGCCCTGGTCGGGCCGGTGAACCCCGCCTCCTTCGCCGTCTACGAACAGCTCGGGGCGGACTCGGTCAACATCCCGTCCGACCTGACGCTCGCTCACTTCACGGAGATCCGGCGGGCGTCGGCGGCTCCGATGGACCTGTACATCGAGGCACCGGATGATCTCGGCGGGTATGTGCGGATGTACGAGGCGGCCGAGCTGATCCGCCGCGGGGCTCCGCTCTACCTCAAGTTCGGCCTGTCCAAGGCACCCGGCATCTACCCGTACGGCGCCCATCTGCGCAATGTCGCCCTGGATACGGCCCGAGAGCGGGTGCGCCGTGGCCGGCTGGTGCTGGATCTGCTGGCCCGGCACGGCGCCGACGGGAACATGTCACCGCTGGGCTCCCGGCTGCCGGGCATCCTGCGGCGCTTCCCGGCGCAGTGATCCACTGGGCGGGTCCATGACCCGGACCCGCCCGGCTCCCCCGCTCCTCAGCCCGCGAAGGCCGTACCGGGTACGCCCCGGCCGGCGTCCGGGAGGACCAGCAGCGACCCCGAGAGGGGATGCGGTCCGTCGAGACCGGTGCGGGCGGTGGAGATGTAGAGGTCGCGCAGGTCGCGGCCGCCGAAGGTGCAGGCCGTGGGGCGTCGCACCGGCAGTTCGACCACGCGGTCCAGCTTGCCGTCGGGTGTGTAGCGGCGCAGCGCGGCGCCGTCCCACAGGGCGACCCAGACGGCCCCCTCCGCGTCGACCGTCAGACCGTCGGGGTAGCCCGCGCCCTCGTCCACGGTGGCGAACGGGCGGCGGCCGGTGACCTGTTCGCCGCCCACGTCGAAGACGTCGATCCGGCGGGTCGGTGTGTCGACGTAGTACATCAGCCGGCCGTCCGGGCTCCATCCGGTGCCGTTGCTGCAGGTCACCGACGGCAGCACCCGGGTGGCCGTGCCGTCGGGGGCGACACGGGTGAGGCTGCCGCCGGCCTCCGATTCGTCGTAGCGCATGGTGCCCGCCCAGAGCGCCCCGTCCGGGGCCACCGCGGCGTCGTTCCCGCGCCGTCCCGGCTCGGCGTCGTGGACGAGCCAGCGGAAGGCCCCGTCCGTGTCGTAGAGGCCGATTCCGTCACGCAGATTGACGACGAGGCCGCCGCCCGCCCGCGGCTTGGCCGCACCGACATGCTGTTCGGTGGCCATGACGGTGCGCCGGCCGTCGGCGGGGTCGTAGGTGTGGATGCGGGCGGACAGGATGTCGACCCAGATCAGCCGCCCGGCGACCGGGTCCCAGGTCGGGCCCTCCCCGAGTTCGGCGTGTTCCCGTACGGCGACGTCGAGGCGCGGGCGGCTCACATCTCCCTCCGGTGGTGTCCGAGCCGGCCGGAGAGCGCCTCGGCGCCTTCGGCGGCGAGCGCGGCCAGTTCCGCCTCACGCTCCTCGCTCCAGCGGATCATGGGGACGGAGACGGAGAGCGCGGCGACGACCCGGCCGGACCGGTCCCGTACCGGCGCGGCGACGCAGCTCACGTCGGGGTTGGACTCCCTGTGCTCCACCGCGACGCCCCGCTCCCGTACGGAGGCGAGCGCGGCACGCAGCTCCTCCTCGTCCGTGATGCTGTCAGGGGTCATCCCCGTCAGTTCGAGCCCGTCGAGGCGGGCGTCGAGCTCCCGCTCGGGAAGGGCCGCGAGCAGCATCTTGCCGACCGAGGTGCAGTGGGCGGGCAGCTTTCGGCCGGCTGCCGACACCATGCGGACCGCGTGGGTGGAGTCCACCTTGGCGATGTAGATGACGTCGGTGCCCTCCAGGATCGCCACGTGGACGGTCTCACCGCAGGTCTCCGCGACCTGCCGGGCCACCTGCTGCCCCTCGGCTGCGAGGTCGAGCTGTTCGGCGTACCGGCTGCCGAGCTGGTAGGTGCGCACACCGAGGCGGTAGCGGCCGGGCTGGTCGGGGACGGTGACCACGTACGAGCGGGCGGCGAGCGTGGTCAGCAGCTCATGGACGGTGGTGCGCGGGAGCTGCAGCTTGCGGGTGACCTCGGGCGCGGAGAGCGTACCGTCGCCGTGGAGGAAGAGTTCGAGTACGTCCAGCGCCCGGGTCACCGCGGGGACGAGTCGCCCCATGGTCGTGCACCACCCTCTCGTGTTCGACATTCCGGCCAGTGACCGGCATCACGAACACAGGCTAGACGTGGCGCACTTGCCGGGGCAATGACGGGGTGATGTGCGGCACCCGAAACAGGGATGAGCAGGGGCCCTTCATACCCATATATGCGCATATGACGCATGGGTCGCGTCGACGCGTGAGCGTCCTCGCGCACGTTTCGGGCGCGCCTGCCGGTTCGGCGGGGGCGGGCAGGGTATTCGCTGTTCCATGTCTTCACCGAACTCCTCTTCACCTCTGGCGAGACCCGCCGGGCTGCGGGCCGCTCTGCACCGGAGCGACCTGGCCGTGTTCCAGAACCTGGCCCAGCGGCACTGGCCGGCCGCCGGGCCCGTGCTGCCGCGGCTCAGTCGCAGCGCCAACCACGGACTGCTGTGGGTCGGTGCCGCGGCGGGCATCGCCGCATTCGGCGGCAGTGCCCGCGCCCGGCGGGCGGCACTGCGGGGCATCGCGTCGCTGGCGGTCGCCTCGGCCGCGATCAATACGGTCGGCAAGGGGGCGGTCCGCAGGGAGCGGCCGATACTGGACGCCGTGCCGGTGATACGGCGACTGAAGCGCCAGCCGGTCACCACGTCCTTCCCTTCGGGCCATGCCGCTTCGGCCGCCGCGTTCGCCACCGGGGTGGCGCTCGAGTCGAAGGGGTGGGGGGCTGTCGTCGCGCCCGTCGCACTGTCGGTGGCCGCCTCGCGCGTCTACACCGGAGTGCACTACCCGAGCGATGTGCTGGCCGGTGCCGCGCTCGGCGTAGGGGCGGCGTTCGCCCTGCGCGGCATCGTGCCGACACGGGGTCAGTTGCCCGCACCGGGTCGGCCGCCCGCAGACGCGCCCGCGCTGCCGGACGGCCAGGGCCTGGTCGTCGTCGTCAACCAGGAGTCGGGGACGGCCACGGCCACGGCGGCGCTGGTGCGGGGCGCCCTGCCGCACGCGGAAGTGGTGGAGTGCGCCCCGTCGGAACTCTCCGCCGAACTGGAGAAGGCCGCCGGCCAGGGCCGGGCGCTGGGGGTGTGCGGCGGTGACGGCACGGTCAACCAGGCGGCGGCGGTGGCCGCGGTGCACGGTGTGCCACTCGCCGTGTTCCCCGGCGGGACACTGAATCACTTCGCCTACGACCTGGGCATAGAAACGGTGGCCGACGTCTGCTCCGCGCTCTCCGCCGGAAGCGCGGTCCGGGTGGACCTGGGCCGGTTCCGGCCCGGGCCGGACGGACCCGGCGGCGCCGACGGCTACTTCCTCAACGCCTTCAGCCTGGGCGTCTATCCGGAACTGGTGCGGACACGCGAGCGCTGGGCCCCGCGGATCGGCGGCTGGCCCGCCGGCGTCCTCGCGGCTTTCGAGGCACTGGGCGGCCAGCGTCCACTGGAAGCCGAACTACAGGGCCGCAGAAGGCCCCTGTGGCTGTTGTTCGTCGGCAACGGCCTGTTCCAGCGGGTAGGGCCGGCGCCCGGCCGACGGCACAATCTCGCGGACGGGCTGCTGGACGTACGCGTCGTCCACGGTGGCCGGACCCCCGGTCTGCGACTGCTGGCGGCGGCTGTCGCCGGCCCCCTGACCCGCTCACCCATCCACGCGGCGGAGCGACGTCGGCGTATCCGTATTTCCGGGCTGAAGCCGGGCACCCCGTACGCGTACGACGGCGAAGTGGCGCACAGTCAGGGCGACCTGATGATCGACAAACTGCCGGAGGCACTGACGGTCTACTGCCCGAGGCCCGTCTGACACGCGCCGGAGCCAGGGTGAACGAAGGGCGGCCGACGCCGAGTCGGCCGCCCTTTCACGTGGGCCCCCACTTTCCTCTTCGTCCACATGGCAAGATGCCCATCTCATTATTCGGCAGCTGGGCATACGGTGACCGTACCGATCAGCGCTTCGCGGTCCGCTCTTCGCGGGTCGCGCTCGAGAGAGGATGCACGGTCATGCCGAAGGAGACCGCCGTCTACACACACGGCCACCACGAGTCGGTGCTGCGCTCGCACCGCTGGCGTACCGCCGCCAACTCGGCGTCCTACCTCATCGGCGAACTCCGCTCCGGAATGAGCCTGCTGGACGTCGGGTGCGGGCCCGGCACGATCACCGCGGACCTGGCCGCACTGGTGGCGCCGGGCCGCGTGACTGCCGTCGACACCACGCAGGAGATCCTCGCCCAGGCAGCCGACACCGCATCCGAACGCGGCCTGGACAACGTCGAGTTCGCCGTCGCCGATGTGCACGCCCTCGATTTCCCCGACGATTCGTTCGACGTGGTGCACGCCCACCAGGTGCTGCAGCACGTCGGCGACCCGGTGCAGGCGCTGCGCGAGATGCGGCGGGTCTGTCGCCCCGGTGGCATCGTCGCCGCCCGCGACAGCGACTACGCCGCCATGAGCTGGTTCCCCGAGTCGCCGGTCATGAACGCCTGGCAGCAGTTGTACGGCCGGGTGGCGCGAGCCAACGGGGGCGAGCCGGACGCGGGCCGCCGACTGCTCTCCTGGGCTCGCGAGGCGGGTTTCACCGACATCATTCCGACAGCCGCCTCCTGGTGTTTCGCCACCCCGGAGAGCAGGGACTGGTGGAGCGGGCTGTGGGCGGACCGCACCGTCGGCTCGGTCTACGCCGAGCTGGCGGTCGACGGCGGCCACGCGACGCCCGGAGAGCTCACCGCGATCGCGGAGGCCTGGCGCACCTGGGGCGAACAGGGTGACGGCTGGTTCATGGTCCCGCACGGCGAGATCCTCTGCCGGGCCTGAGCGCGCCCGGGCCCCTCCACCGAATCGATCACACACCGCTGACCGGCCAACTACCCTGTTCGGCATGGAAATCCTGGGAACCACGCTGCGTATCTGCGTCGACGACCTGGAGGCCGCGGTGGCCTTCTACGAGGACCTCACGGCGAGTCCGGCGCTGCGTTTCGAACGCGGCGGGGTGTCCGTGGCCGCCGTCAGCTGCTTTCTGCTGATGAGCGGCCCCGAGTCCGAGCTGGAGATCCTGCGCAAGGTGACCGCGACCATCGCGGTGAAGGACGTCGACGAGGCCCATGCCTCCCTGACCCGGGTGGGCGCCCGCGTCATCGCGGGCCCGGTGCCCACCCCGGTCGGCCGTAATCTGATCGCGGTGCACCCGGACGGCTCGGTCTTCGAGTACGTCGACCGCAACCGGGCCGTCTGACCCGCCGTCCCGGCCCCCGGCGGGCGGCACCGTCGGTCGCCGCCGTCAGCAGCACCGACACCGCCACCAGTGATCGTGCGGCCACAGCCGCAGAGGCGCACCCCACGCTGTTTTGCCGGAGGTGAACACCGGCCCGATCCGGCTCGACGATCACTACGATCCGGTCCCATGACGACGATTACCACGCGGACGGTCGAGTACCCGGCCGACGGTCTGACGATGATCGGGCACCTCGCGCTCCCGGCCGGTGTCGACCGCCGGCCTGCGGTGCTGCTCGGACCGGAGGGCATGGGACTCAGCGACGTCGAGCGCCGCCGGGCCGATGCTCTCGCCGAGCTGGGATACGTAGCACTGGCCTTCGACCTTCACGGCGGGCGCTATCTGGGCGACCCCGAGGAGATGCTGGGCCGTTGCATGCCGCTGCTCGCCGACCCCGGCCGGATGCGGGGTATCGGCCATGCGGCGCTCGACGTGTTGCGCGCCGAACCGCGGACCGACCCCGACCGGATCGCCGCCGTCGGCTACGGCACCGGGGGCGCGATCGGGCTGGAACTCGGGCGCGACGGCGTCAGCCTGCGCGCGATCGGGACAGTCAACGCAACTACCACGGGCCGACCGGGCGAGGCGGCGCGCATCCGCTGCCCGGTGTGGGCCGGGGTCGGGTCGGAAGACCCGATCATGTCGCCCGCGCAACGGGACGCGTTCACCGCCGAGATGCAGGCCGCCGGCGTCGACTGGCGCCTCGTCGTCTACGGCGGAGCCCTGCACGCCTTCCACCACCCACCGGTCGACCACCCCACCGTCCCCGGCGTCGGCCACCACCCACGGCACGCGCAGCGAGCCTGGGACGACATCGTCGGCCTGCTCGACGAGTGCCTGCCCGTAACGGAGTGATCTGGTCGGCGACCGCGGCTCCGGGCCGCGAACCGGGCCTGGCGTATTCCGGTTCCGCCCCCGCCCAGGTCATCGCTCTCACCCCACCACTCCGGAGCCGCAGCGGGCGTTCGCCTGACGGGGGTGGCGATCCAGTCGGAGACCGACCGCATCCGGGGGCCGCGGACGCACTACGCATCACCGGCGCGATGCGTACCGTCTCCCGCTGCCGGCGCCGTCATCCCTGCGATCGCGTCCGGTAGTTGTACGCGTTCCGAGAGCCGCGGACACGGTACGCGTCACCACCGCCATGCGTACCGTGCGCCGCTGCCGATGCCGTCACCCCCGCGGCCGCATCCGGAAGTTGTACGCGTCCGGCAGCGGTTCACCGGTGAGTTCCGTGAGTTCGGCCCACACCTCGTCCAGGATCTCCGCGCCTTCGCGCAGATCGGCGACCTCGAAGCCCTCGTCGAACAGGGCGCGAGCGGCCGCCCGGTCTCCCTCCGCGAGAAGGAGACGCGCCTCCAGCAGTCGGAAGCGGCCCCGGAGGCGGATTCCCGGGAGCAGACCGGCCCAGACGACGCGGGCGTCGGCGGTGCGGCCCGCCGCCAGCAGCGCCTCGATCGCCTCCCGGCCGAGGGCAGCCGTGGCCGCCGTCCAGGCCTCGCCGTCGTCGCGGCGCTCCGCGCACAGGTCGCCGAACGCCTCCGTGTAGTGGTCGGCCGCCCGGTCCCCCTGACCGCTCTCCTGGGCGGCGACGGCGAGGCAGCGCAGCAGCGGCCAGCGGGACGGGACGAGGGCCAGCCCGCGCTCCCAGCTGCGGACCGCCTGGGCGCGGTCGTCGGCGTGCCACTGGGCGACGCCCAGGTGGTATTCGGTGAGCGGCTCGGCGGAAGCCGTCTCCAGCATGTCGCGCCAGTGCGGGGAGACGAGACTGGGCCCGGGCGGGGCGCCGCGGCGGGCTTCGGGGAACGCGCCCTGTTCCAGGAGTTCGAGCCAGGGCTCCTGCTGCTCACCGAGCGTGGACGGCGCGAAAGGGGTACCTGGGAGCTCGTACCCGGCACGCCGCACTTCGAGGGCGCCCCAGCCCGATCCTGTGGCGAGGATCTCGCCCGGCTCCGTGTCGGCGCACCGCCGCCACGCGTCGTACGCGGCGTCCACATCGACGCGCGGCAGTGCCTCGGCGAGCCGCTGCTCGGCCTCGGCGCGGGCCGCGGCCCAGTCGCCGCCGTGCACGGTCGCGGGGTCCGCGCTCAGCGGCCCGTACGACTCCAGCCAGCTGAACTCGCCGCCGGGCTCCAGCGGCACGTGCTCCAGCTGGGTACGGGCGAGCCCGGCCTGGATCTCGGCGTAGCCGACCGTGCCGGGCTCGGTGAGCCACTCCTGCCAGCGGCGGCCACCCGGCCCGCTGCCCCACAGGAAGAGCTTGCGGCCGCGCAGCAGATCGGTGGATGTCTGGACGAGTCCGTGGCCGTGCTCGTCGAGGGAGGCGATCCAGCGGCGGGCGCCGTCGGGCACCTCGTAGAAGTAGTCGGCGGGGAAGTCGCTGCGGAGCGGGTACGTGCGGTCGACACCCCCGGTCTCGGGCATCGGAACCCGGGTCAGCGTGCGCTCGTATCCGAAGTGCCAGGCTTCGTCGGCGGGCGCCAGCACCCGGGTGCCTTCGCCCTCCGGGACGGCGATGTTGGACCACCAGTAGACCGGTGCGGGGTGTTCGTGCGGGTTGCGTATCCGTACGCCGACATGGAGGAAGTCGGAGTCCTCCGGCAGCCAGAGATCGACCTGGAACGGCAGGTCGCGCAGCCGCTCCCACTCCCAGAGACGGACCATCTCGCCGCCGTCGGGCGCCGGGACCCGGGCGGCGTGCACCGGCGCGCAGGAAAGAGTGGTGTGGCCGGTCGCGCCGATGTTCCACTCGATGCCACCGGAGAACCAGGCGCCGTTGAGCGCGAAGTCGGCGGGCTGCAGCACGGGGTTGGTGTAGACGAGGTCGCGGCCGGTGGGCTTGTGGAAGAGGGAGTGGATGCGCCCGCCGAGGCCGGGGAGAACGGTGGCCCGGAGCCGGTCGTTCTCGATGACGATCGCGTCGAGGTCCGTGGGGGTGCGCTCGCGTCCGTAGCCGTCGAGGATCGCCACGGGAAGGACGGTGGCGAGGGGCGCGTGACCGATCTGGCGGGCCATGTCACGGGGAAGTCCTGCCCGGTCCCGGTCGTCGACCACATGCATCTCGTCGAGGGGCCGCAGCGCGGGCAGTGGATTCTCCGGCCCCGTCGCCGCCGCGGGCAGGGTCAGTACGGTGCGTCGTACGGTGGTGGCCAAGGCAACCTCGCTCCCTCGCGCGGGCCGCCGCAGGTCCGGGCGCCCCCCGATGACCATGGAACACGCTGGATGGCGCCCGGACCAGGGGATCGGCCGTCAGACTTCGGCAAAAGCCGCGACCACCAGGCCGGTGAGCAGCGCCCCCGCCGTGCCGTCCGGGTCGAGGTCGGGGTCGTAGACCGTGACGTTGAGGCCGACGCAGCGGGGCGAGCGGACCAGTGTCCGCAGCAGCGGGCCCAGTTCGCCGGGGAGCAGTCCGCCGTCGTCGGGACTGTCGACGGCCGGCATGACCGAGGGGTCGAGTACGTCGGCGTCCAGGTGGACCCAGTAGCCGTCGACCGCCGGGCTCTCCAGGCTCCGCACGATCGCGCCCGCCACCTCGGCTGCGCCCTGCTCGCGGATCTCACCGACGGTCGCCACCGGGATCTTCAGCTCGGCGAGCTCGGCACGGTCCTTGTCGTAGTCGCGGATGCCGAGGACGCGCACGTCCTCGTCCCTGAGATAGGGCCGCAGCCCTTCCAGAGCGGCGAGGTCGTCCTGTCCCCGGCCGGTCGCGATGGCCAGCTCCTCACCGGCAGCGGCGCCGATCCCGCCGCCGTTGCCCTCATGACGGAAGTCGGCGGACCCGTCGACCGACACCAGTCCGTACCGGCCGATCCGGCGCAGGGCGAGCGAGGCGCCGAGCTGGATGGAGCAGTCGCCGCCCAGGACGAGAGGGAAGTCACCGGCCCGCACATGCCGCTCGACGCGGTCGGCGAGGGTGCGGGTGTACCGGGCGATCGCGGCAGCGTTGAAGACCCCGTCCCCTTCCTGCCATGCCCCGAGGTCGTAGCGGGGCGGTACGACCACCCCGCCCTCGGACGCGCCGAGCCGCTGCACGATCCGCTGCTCCCGCAGTGCGCCGGCGAGCTTGTAGCAGCCCGGTACGGTGCCGGGGGCCGGGGGACGGAGTCCCAGGTTGGAGGGGGCGTCGAGCACCACAATATTCCGCATGCGCCCCATCCTCTTCGCCCTAGGCTTGCTCCTCAATCGGTTTGCGTAAGTGGAATGCGACAGGAACGGCGGGACACGATGAGCACGCAGCACACGTACCGAGTGATCGTGCGCGGCACGTGGGAGGGGCTCACGGACGGGGCCCGGGAGCGTCTGCTGGCCGAGGTGGACCAGCACGGTCTGACCGCGATGCAGTTCAGCGAGGAGGGATCACTGACCTACGACCGCGTACTCAAGCACTTCAGCTTCCGCTACGTGGTGGTCTCGGACGCCGGGGACGGCGAGGAGATGGCGGCAGCGATCGCCGAGGACCGCGCGGAGACCGCGTTGCGGAAGGCCGGCTACGGGCACGGCGCGCTGCGGTCCACCGCGACGGACATGGACACCATGAAGATCAACTTCAAGGGGCGGCGGGGGCCGGGGGCGGAGTGACGCCGTACCACCGCTCCTCCCTCACCCCTTGATTCATCTATCGAAATTCGATAGATTTCCATCGTGACTCGATGGAAGGGCAAGCCGTGGGAAAACTGACCGTAGGTGCGCTGCGCGCCGTGCTCGTGGTGGTGCTCACCGGCACCGTGGCGGTACAGGTATTGATGCTGTGGACGTTGATCAGCGGGAACGACCCGGAGGACGGGTCGGTCCCCCTGACCCCGCTGCGTCTGCTCACCGTCGCGGGCTTGGCGTCGGCCCAGGTCGCCCTGGTCTGCGTATGGCGGCTGGTGACGATGGTGCGTCGCGGAACCGTGTTCTCCTCCACCGCCTTCCGGTACGTGGACGTCATGATCGGCGCGATCGTGGCGGCTTCCCTCGTGTGGTTCGCGGTGACAGCCGTCAACGCGCCGGGCCAGCGGGAGGACCCGGGCGTCACCGTCATCATGGGCGGGATCGGCGTCGCCGTCCTGGGGGTCGCGCTGATCGTGCTCGTGCTGCGGATGCTGCTCACCCAGGCCGTCGATCGCGAGGCCGAAGCGGCTCACATGCGGGCCGAGTTGGACGAGGTGATCTGATGCCCATCGCCGTTGACATCGACGTCATGCTGGCCAGGCGGAAGATGTCCGTGGGCGAACTCGCGGACCGCATAGGGATCACCCCCGCCAACCTGGCGGTACTGAAGAACGGCCGCGCCAAGGCAGTGCGCTTCGCGACGCTCGCCGCGCTCTGCGAGGTCCTCGAGTGCCAGCCGGGCGACCTGCTGCGCTGGGAGACCGAGGAGGCCGAGGGCGAATAGCGCGCCCGGGGCGGCCCGGACGGCGCCCGGCACCACCGCCCGCCGCACCGCTCACGGCCGTGAGGCACGCTTCCTCACCTCCCTCATACACCGCCTTCACATCCTTGTACGATTTCGATGCGACGGGCGAGGAGACACGCCTGGCGAGCTTCGAGCCTCGACAAGGACTGATCATGGCGCGCGTACACACCGGCTGCCCCGACTGCAAGCGATGCACCAACAGTGCCGTCGGTGAAGGGGCCCGGAAGGCAGGCCGATGGACCGCGGGCATAGCGACCATGGGTCTCAGCGAGGCGGGCATGGCCTTCACGCGCAACTGCCGAGGCTGCGGTCACGCCATGTCGCTCCATGACCGCAAGGACAACAGCGCGTTCACGCGGGACCCGGGCCACCGCGGCGCCCCGGTGGTACCCGGACACGCGGCCCCCCACCAGCCCGCCCCGGCTCCCGTGTGGGGCGCACCCACCACTCCCGCATGGGGTGCACCCACCACTCCCGCATGGGGGGCACCCGCCCCGGCACCCGCACCCGCCCCGGTTCCTGCGGCCTCCGCGCAGAGTTCGCAGGAGATCATGGATCTCCTGCGCCAACTCGGTGAACTCCGCGATGCCGGTGTCATTTCTCCCGACGAGTTCGAGGCGAAGAAGGCCGACTTCCTCCGGCGGCTCTGAACTCCCGGACGCGGCCGCCTCACATCGCGTGTGGACGCAGAACCATGAGCGAGCCTTCCAGGGCCGCCACCATGGCAAAGGGGAACCGGTCGAGTTCGAGACAGAGTGCGACGTCGTCAGGATGGACTCCTTGACGCACACCCTCCGCCAGCTCGGCCGCGGCGCGTGAAGCGGCACCGCGGCGGAGGAACTCGTCCGAATCCGTCACGGGCTCGTTCGCCCGCCGGGCGATGTACTGGGCGCACGCCAGGTCCTCGTCGGCCTGTCCGTCCTCACCCGTGACCACGAACGTCACGCTGTCACTCCCACGGGCCCGCAAGGCCCGAGCCGTCGCCTCCGCCACCACGAAGCCTGCGCACAGGACCAGTTGCGCGTGCTTCACCGCGAGGGCGCCGACCGTCCCTGCCGTGGTCTTCTGCACGACGGTCCGTCCTGCGAGGTCGACGGACCTCAGCAGTCCCGGCGAGTTGACGGCGTCGAACCCCGGCGCGGACGCACCGTCCTTGAGCGCGATCCAGTCCGGGTGGCGTGCCTTGAGCGCCAACGCCGCGTCCAGCGACTCGGCGAGAACGATCTTCTCCGCCCCCTGGGCGAAGGCCCAGGCGGCCACGGTGTAGGCACGCATGACGTCGACCACGACCGCCACCGACGGGACTTCGGCCAGATCGTCGATACCGAGGAAGTGAGTGTCCATACCGGTCATGATCACGCACACCCGGTCCGTAGCATCCGGTGAGTGCCGCGCATCACATCGATCGTCCCAGGATGCGAGATCGCCGGCCCGGGTGGAAGCCCTACGTCCCGCGGTCACGTCCCTATCGTGTGGAACTCCCTGCGCAGCGCCGTGAATCCGCGTTCCTCGCGGCTGGGATGCACGCGGTTCGTGAGGAGGACCGCGTAGCGGCCGGCCTCCGGGTCGATCCACACACTCGTGCCCGTGAAGCCGGTATGGCCGTACGACGCCGCACCGAAGCCGTCACCCACCGGCGAACCGACCGGATCCTGCCCCTGCCAGGCAAGTGCGCGGCGCAGGTTGAGGTGGTCCGTGCGCGGGGCGGTCATGACGGCCAGCGTGCCCGGCCCGAGGAGCGGTCGCCCTCCGTCGAGCAGACAGCCCGCGAGCCGTTCCAGGTCCGCGAGGGTGGAGAAGAGGCCCGCGTGGCCGGCGACTCCTCCGAGCACCACCGCGTTCTCGTCGTGCACCTCGCCGGTGACGGTCCGGCCTCGCCACGTGCAGGCCTCGGTGGCCACCGCGCGGGCCCGGTCGGCGGGCCCCGGCCGGAATCGGGTGTCGGCCAGACCGAGGGGAGCACGGACGAGGCCGGTCATCAGATCGTCCAGCCCCCGACCCGTGGCCTGTTCGGCGATGAGGCCGAGCAGCATGAACCCCTGGGAGGAGTACGTGACATGGGTTCCGGGCTCGGCGTTGCGCGGCAGGGAACCCAGGGCCTGGAGCAGGGACTCGCGGGTGGGGTGGTCGCGGTAGAGAGGGACGCCGCCGGGCAGGCCCGCGGTGTGGTCCAGGAGTTGGGCCACCGTACGGGCGGCGTGCGGGCTGTCCGAGTAGCGGGCGAGGTGGCGCCCCACGGTGTCGTCCAGCCCGAGGACGCCTCGGTCGACGAGGGCCATGACGACCAGACCGACCAGCGCCTTGGTGACGGACGCGAGGTCCCACAGGTCATGACCGTCCAGAGCGGGCCCGCCGAGGGCACGGGTACCGGTCCAGCCGCGGTCGTACGGGCCCGCCGCATCGCCCAGCGACCATGCGACGCCCGAGTACAGCCCCCGCGCCCTGCCGTCCTCCAGCAGCCGGCGCCGGGCGGCGGCGGCGTCGCGGGTGGCACCGACTGCCCTGTGCGCCGGCCCGGTTGCGCGGGGCGCGGTGCCGGCCGGTCCGGTGATGGCCCGCCCGCCGTCGAGGGATGCGCGCGTCCGACCGTCCTCGGCCCTCACCGCGTCCCCCCTGCTCCCGCGGCCCCGCCCGCGCTCCCCGTCGCGGCCGTCCCGCTCGCGGGATGCCCGGAGCCCGGGACCAGTCCGAGCCTCACCCCGGGCTGCGCGGCCAGACTCGCGGACACCGCGGCGGCGGCGGAGCGCACCATCGGCCCGTACGACCGTGCGGCCGCGTCGTCGAGAGTGAAGGCGAGCCCGGTCAGCACCAGCGCACCGATCGCGCGGCCCGTCGCGTCGCGGACCGGTGCGGCGAGCGCGCGCCGGTCGATCCAGGCGTCGCTGCCGTCGAAGGCGTAGCCGTCCCGGGTTGCCGCGGCCAGAGCCTCGCGTGTCGCGTCATCGGCAGTTGCGCCGTCGGGGCCGGCCGACAGGGGATCGCGCTCCTCGGCCGGCAGGGCGGCCAGCAGGGCGAGACCCGCCGCCCCTGCGGTCATGTGCTCACGGGAGCCGGGGCGCAGGTCGAGCCCGAGGCCTTGGGCGGGCGCGCGCACGTCCAGATGGATGACCACGCGGTCGTCACGCACCACGTACGAGGCGAACAGACCGGTACGTACGCGGAGTTCGTCCAGCACCGGGCCGACCCGGCGCAGCACGGCGTCGTCGGCGAGCGCGCCCGCCGCGAGTCCGAGGAGCCGGGGCCCCGGCCGGTAGCTGCCACCGGTGGCCGCTTCGGCGTACCCCGACGCGGCGAGGGCGCGCAGCAGTCGGTGCACGGTGGGTTTGGCGAGCCCCGTCCGGCGGGCCAGGTCCGCGAGGCGGTGGGGGGCGCCCGTCCCGGCCAGGGCCGCGAGCACCTCCATCGCCTTGTCCACCGGACCGGGCGCGGGCGGAGCCGCGTCCGCGTCCGGGCTCCCGGACGCGGCGGCTGATGCCACGGCGGGAGGCTGCTGCTGCGAACGACTGTTGACCGGTTTCCCCATGTGGCCTACCTTACCCGAACTGCATTCCATTCACCGGAACGAGTGTGTTGGCCAATGGAACGAATACGTGAAGGGGGAGGTGGCCCGCGCGTCGGGTACTCCCGCCGTGCAGCGTTGCGCCTGAGCGGCCTCGCGTTGCCCGCCCTCGCCGCCCCTGCCCTGCTGACCGGGTGCGGCGCACCGTCCGCGGCCTCTGCCGGAAACGTGCTGCGGGTCTCCCAGACCGGGGACCCCAAGACGATGGACCCGCACAAGCAGGGCGACATGACGTCGATGAACGCCCTGATCAACCTGTTCGACACCCTCACCACGCGGAAACGCGACAACACCCTGGGGCCACGGATCGCCGTGTCCTGGAAGGTCGTCGACCCGAAGGTGTGGAGGTTCGAACTGCGCCGCGGGGTCACCTTCCACAACGGCGAACCGTGCGACGCCGAGGCAGTCCGGTTCAGCATCGAACGGCTGCTCGCGCCTGCCACCAAGTCGCCCATCGTGGAGCTGCGTTATGTCGAGCGCGTCACCGTCGCCGACCGGTACACGGTGGATGTGCACACCTCGGTGCACGATCCGATCCTGCCCGCGAAACTGTCCCTGTTCGGCGGCGTCGTGGTGCCACCGCGCTACCTCGCCGAGGTCGGCGACGAGGGCTTCGCCGCGCACCCGGTGGGCACCGGCCCGTTCACGTTCCAGCACTGGCAGCGCGACCACGAGCTGCGCCTCGCCGCCTACGACCACCACTGGCAGGGCCGCCCGCACGTCGACGGTCTGATCTTCGTGCCCGCCCCCAACTCCTCGTCCGCGCTGGCCGCACTGCAGAGCGGCGGCGTCGACATCGTGGCGGGCATGACCCCGGACGCCGCCCAGCAACTGGCCGGGTATCCGGGCGTGCGGATCGACCACCACACCGGCATCCGCACCTCGTACCTGTCGCTCGACACCCTGACGGAAGGGCCCCTGCGCGACCGGCGCGTACGGCAGGCGCTCAATCACGCCGTCGATGTGCCCCTCCTCATCAAGGCGGTGCTCGGCGGCAACGCCACCGAGGTGCCGGCGATGATCCCGCGCGGCGCGTTCGGCTTCGACGAGTCCGTGAAGCCGTTCGAGCGTTCTCTCGCCAAGGCCCGCGCGCTGCTTGCCGACGCCGGCCATCCCGACGGCATCAGCACCTCGCTCACCGCCTCCAACCTGGACGCCAACGTCGCCGAGGCCATCTCGGGCCTCCTGGCCCACGCCGGGATCCGAGCCGAGGTGAACCTGCTCGACCCGGGTACCTACTCCCAGCGCCTGACCTCCAGCAACCACGGCGCGCTCGGTCCGATGTACCTGGCCGCTTCCACCGTCTGGACCATGGACGGCGAGAGCATGCTCCAGTCGAACGTGCGCAGCGACCGTCGGCAGAGCCGGTGGCACAGCAAGCGCGCCGACCTGCTCGTGGACCGCGAGGAGCTCTCCGTGGATCCGGCAGTGCGTCGCCGTGCCTTCTCCGAACTGCAGCAACTGATCAAGGACGAGGCGCCGTTCGTGCCGCTGTACCAGATCGACAACATCTACGTGCACAACACCCGGCCCAGCTGGACCCCCGGCGCGGCCGGGGTGCTGGACATGGCAAGCGCGAAGGTGGCCGTGTGATGAGCCGGACCCTGACCGCACCCGCCGCGTCCGTCACCGAGCCCGGCCGCGTCCTGGCCGTGCTGCGGCCCGCCGCAACCCGCCTGGGCACCGCGCTGCTGGTGCTCCTGTGCACCGCCACCGTCGTGTTCTTCCTGGTGCGCCTGTCCGGCGACCCGGTGAAGGTGATGCTGCCGCCCGACGCGACCGCACAGCAGGAGAGCGTGCTGCGGCACGGCCTCGGCCTGGACCGGCCGCTCGTCACGCAGTACCTGGACTACCTGTGGGGCCTGCCGCGCTTCGACTTCGGCGACTCCCTCTTCTACAACCAGCCGGTCCGCTCGGTCCTCGCCGACCGCATCCCGGCCACCCTGCTCCTCGCGGCGGGTGCCCTCGTGGTGACGCTCGTGATCGCCCTGCCCGCCGGCACGATCGCGGCGATGCGGCGGGGCAGGGCGACCGACCGCGGTGTCATGACGGCCGTCCTGATCGGCCAGTCGACACCCGCGTTCTGGGTGGGCATCCTGCTCATCCTGGTGTTCGCCGTCGGACTGCACGCGCTCCCCGCCTCCGGATACGGCACGTTCGCCCATCTCGTCCTGCCGGCGGTCACGCTGGCCGTCTACTCGGTCGCCGTCGTCGCGCGGCTGCTGCGCTCCTCGCTGGTCGACGTGCTGGGCTCCGACCACATCCGGACAGCCCGCGCCCGGGGCCTGGGGCCGGTCCGCACCGTGCTGCGGCACGGTCTGCGCAATGCCTCGCTGCCCGTGGTGACGGTCGTCGGTCTCGAGGTCGGCAGCCTGCTCGGAGGCGCGATCCTCACCGAGCAGGTCTTCTCCTGGCCGGGTGTCGGCCAGCTGACCGTGCAGGCCATCGCCAACCGCGACTTCCCCCTGGTCCAGGGCACCGTGCTGCTGTTCGCCGCCACGTTCGTCGTGGTGAACCTGCTCGTGGACCTGTCCTACGGCCTCCTCGACCCGAGGGTGAGGAACTCCCGATGACCACCACCACCCCCTCCGCCGCACCGGCCGCCATCCCCGTCTCGGCCCCGCCGTCCGTCCTGCGCTCGCTGCTGCGCAACCGGCTCGCGGCCCTCGCGCTCGTCTTCCTGCTGCTGATCGTCGTGTGCGCGCTCCTCGCGCCCCTGATCGCCCCCGCCGACCCGGGCGCGCAGGACCTCCTCGGCAGGCTCCGGCCCCCCGCCTGGCAGGCCGGCGGCAGCACGGACCATCTGCTCGGCACCGACCAGCTCGGCCGCGACCTGCTCTCACGGGTCGTGTACGGCACCCGGGTCTCGCTGCTCGTCGGCGCGGGCGCCGCTCTCCTCGCCGGCGTCATCGGAACCGTCGCGGGACTCGCCTCCGGCTATCTCGGCGGCTGGACCGACCGGGTCGTGATGCGCTTCGCCGACGTCCAGCTCGCCTTCCCCGCGATCCTGCTGGCGCTCGCCGTCGTCGGCTTCGTCGGCTCGGGCCTCGGCTACGTGATCCTCGTGATCGGGATCACCGGCTGGGTGTCGTACGCCCGTGTGGTGCGCTCCGAGGTGCTCTCGCTGCGTACCCGCGACTTCGTCACCGAGGCGCGCGCGATCGGCGTCGGTGACCTGGCCATCATGCGCCGGCACCTGCTGCCCAACGTCATGGCACCCCTGGCCACCATCGGCACGCTGCACATCGCGTCGGCCGTCGTCGCCGAGGCCTCGCTGAGCTACCTGGGCCTCGGTGTTCCGAAGGAGACGGTGACCTGGGGCGGCATGCTCGCCGACGGACAGCTCTACCTCGGCACGTCCTGGTGGATCGCCGTCTTCCCCGGCATCGCGCTCATGTTCACCTCGCTGTCCATCAACATCCTGGGCGACGCGCTGCGCGACGTCGCGGACCCGAAGGCGTACCGCCGATGACCGACTCACCCCAGACCGCGACCTCCGCACCCGTTCTCGAATTCGAGGACCTGCACGTCGACTTCGCACTCGCTTCCACGACCGTGAACGCCGTGCGCGGGGTGAGCTTCGCGGTGCACGCGGGCGAGACCCTCGCCGTCGTCGGCGAGTCCGGCAGCGGCAAGTCCGCCACCGCCCTGTCCGCGCTGCGCCTCAACCCCGAGCCCCCGTGCGTGTACGCCGGCGGCCGCGTGCTGCTCGACGGGCACGACGTACTCGCTCTGTGTGAGAAGCAGTTGCGCAAGATTCGCGGAGCCCGCATTTCCATGGTGTTCCAGGATCCGATGACCAGCCTCGACCCGTTGCAGCGGGTGGGCGCCCAGGTGACCGAGGTGCTTCGGCTGCACGGCGATCACACCCGCGCCGAGGCCCGCCGCGCCGCGCTGACCGCGCTCGACGAGGTCGGCATCCCCGACCCCGAACGCCGCTACGGCCAGTACCCGCACGAGCTGTCCGGCGGTCTGCGCCAACGCGTCATGATCGCCTCCGCCCTCGTGGCCCGGCCCCGCGTCCTCATCGCCGACGAGCCCACCACGGCGCTCGACGTGACGGTGCAGCGGCAGATCCTGGAACTGCTCGTGCGGCTCCAGCAACGTCACGGAATGGCCGTGCTGCTGATCACCCACGACCTGGGGGTCGTCGCCGAGACGGCCGACCGTGTCGTCGTCATGCGGCACGGCGAGGTCGTCGAGACCGGCGACACCGAACAGGTCTTCAACCGCCCCACCGCCCCGTACACACGCGATCTGCTGGCCGCCACTCCCCGACTGGAGCCCGTCGCATGACCACGAACCCGCTGCTGGAGATCGACGGACTGCGCAAGGAGTTCCCCGGCCACCCGCCGAGCGTCGCCGTCGACGACGTCTCCCTCACCGTCCGGGAGGGCGAGACCTTCGCCCTGGTCGGCGAGTCCGGCTGCGGCAAGACGACCCTGACCCGGCTGCTGCTGCGGCTCATCGAGCCCACCGCCGGCAGCGTGCGGTTCGACGGCACGGACCTGCTGGCGCTGAAGGGCGCCGCGCTGCGGCCGCTGCGCCGGCAGATGCAGGTCGTGCTCCAGGACCCGTACTCCAGCATGAATCCGCGGCTGCGGATCGCCGACATCGTCGGGGAGCCGCTCGTCACCCACGAGGAATGGGCGCGCGGGCGGCGCGGCCGGGCCAGGGTGCGCGACCGGGCAGGCGAGCTCCTGGACTCCGTCGGACTGGACGCGAGCATCCTGGACCGGTATCCGCACGAGTTCTCCGGCGGGCAGCGCCAGCGCATCTCCATCGCGCGGGCCCTGGCGCTGGAGCCGCGGCTCGTCGTGCTCGACGAGCCGACGAGTGCGCTCGACGTGTCCGTGCAGGCCCGCGTCCTCGACCTGCTCGCCGAACTCCAGGACCGCCTGGGACTGACCTACTTCTTCATCTCGCACAACCTGGCCGTCGTCCGTCAGATCGCCGACCGGGTGGCCGTGATGCGCCAGGGCCGCATCGTCGAGTCCGGCACGGCGGATCAGGTGTTCACCGCCCCCGAGGACGCCTACACCCGCGGGCTCCTGGACGCCGTGCCGGTTCCCGACCCGAGCCGCCGGATCCTGGGGAGCGTCCCCGCATGAGTGCCGTGCCAGGTCCTGCCCGTAGGCCCCAGGCGTCCGCGCGGAGCGCGGGCACGGCAGCCCCCGGTGCGCGCGATCGGCGGGCGGGGCGGCGGATCAGCTTCCGGGGCCACCCGACCCGCGGAAGCGTACGGCGAGCCTGCGTGCCGGCCGTCGGGACGCAGACGGCGTACTGCGGACGGGACCTAGGGCGTGTTTCGAAAGTAGCGCCGTCCGCCCGGAGGGCGGGTCCGGCGGCGTCTGGTGCGTGCGATCGCAAGGCGGAGGGTCGCCCCGATA